>CACYDK010000133.1 GCA_902773155.1 uncultured Ruminococcus sp. | reverse complement strand
TCAACATACTGATCGACCCTGATTATCTCGATTTTGGGCTTGTTTATGATCAGTTGTTTGCCGACAATCTGTATACCTTCTCGGATTACATAAAAAAAGCGAACGATCTTCTTGGATACGACGCGCTGTCGTACAGGACGCTCATTCTGAAAAAACCTGATTTAGACGTAATTAATATAGAATTAGAATATAATTAAGGAGTGAAGATATGACCTACGATACAAAGCCCTTCCGGCTTGTAAAAAACGAACGTATCGCCGACGGTATTTTCGACTGGACTGTGGAAAACCCTGAGCTTTGCGCTCTGGCGCGACCGGGACAATTCGTCAATATCAAGGTTCCGTCGAGAATGCTTCGCAGGCCTATTTCGATCTGTGACGCCAATAAAAACAGTCTGAGGCTCGTTTTTCAGGTCAAGGGCGAGGGAACCAGACTTATGTCACAGATGAAGCCCGGAGAAGAGGTAGAGATTCTCGCACCGCTCGGTCACGGCTTCGATATCAAACCAGGCAAGCGTTACTGCTTCGTAGGAGGCGGAATCGGCGTTCCTCCCCTGCTCTTCTCGGCAAAACAAACGGAAAATCCGCTTATCATCACCGGCTTCAGAAACAAAGAGCTCGTAATACTTCAGGATGATTTCAAGGCTCATAGCGGAGAGGTTATTCTGACGACAGACGACGGAAGCGCGGGCGTTCACGGCTTTGTGACAGACGTTCTCAGAGAAAAGCTCGGCGAAATAGACGAGGTATGCGCCTGCGGCCCTATCCCTATGCTAAGGGCTGTCGCCGAAGTTTGCAGAGGAAAGGTCAAATGTCAGGTCAGCCTAGAGGAGCGTATGGGCTGCGGGATCGGCGCGTGCCTTGTTTGCGCATGCAAGACAAAGCCTAAGGACGGCGAAGAGTTTATGTCTCAGGTCTGCCGTCACGGACCTGTTTACGACGCTGAGGAGGTGTTCTACAATGGCTGATTTAGGAGTAAAAATCTGCGGAGTGGATTTTTCGAATCCCTTGATCGCCGCCTCCGGCACCTTTGGCTTTGGACGAGAATTCGCTGAGATGTATCCCCTCTCGGAGCTTGGAGGAATATCCTGCAAGGGTATCACTCTTAAGGAGCGAATGGGAAATCCCACGCCGAGGATCGCGGAGTGTGAAAGCGGTATTTTGAACGCCGTAGGTCTGCAAAATCCGGGCGTCGATCATTTTATCGAAAAGGATCTTCCGTGGCTAAAAGAACAGAATACAGTAATAATAGCAAATATAGCCGGCAACACCGTTGAGGATTACTGCGCTATGGCCGAAAAGCTATCCGACTCGGACGTTGATTTTATCGAGCTTAACATCAGCTGTCCCAACGTCAAAAGCGGCGGAGTCCAGTTTGGCACCTCCTGCGAATCGGTCGGAAACATAACCGCAGAGGTAAAAAAGCACTGCAAAAAGCCGCTTATGGTTAAACTCAGCCCCAACGTTACAGATATCGCCTCAATAGCAAAATCAGCCGAAGCGAACGGAGCCGACGTGATTTCGATGATCAACACTCTAACCGGAATGAGGATCGACATCAACTCGCGCCGTCCGATCATCCGCAACAACACCGGCGGAATGAGCGGCCCGGCCGTTTTTCCGGTAGCTGTAAGAATGGTTTGGCAGGTTTACAACTCGGTAAGTATTCCGATTGTCGGAATGGGCGGAATATCAAAATGGGAGGACGCCGTTGAGATGCTTTTAGCCGGAGCGACGGCTCTGCAAATTGGCACGATCCTCTTCAACGATCCTTACGCGCACAGAAAAATTGCCGAAGGGCTCTCTAATTTCATGGACAAAAACGGCGTAAAAACCGTAAGCGAGCTTACAGGCGCCGTAAAGCCTTGGTGATCGCTATGAAAAGAATAATCTCAATCCTGCTTACGGCGGTAATGGTTCTTTCGATTCCGCTGATAAGCGCGGAGGCCAAAACCAAAAAAACGATCCTTATCGGACACAGAGGGTATTCGTCAAAATACCCCGAAAACACCACCGCCGCCTTCAACGGAGCCTTTAAACACGGTTTCAAGGGGATCGAATGCGACCTTTGGGAATCCACAAACGGGGACCTGATGGTAAACCACGACGCTACCATCCTGAAAATGGCGGGCGTCGACGAGTTCATCTGGAATATCAACTCAAAGAACCGCAAACAATACCCGATCACCGGCGGCAACAACGCAAAAAAATACAAGCGCTACTTCCCCACACTCACTGATACCCTTAAAATCGCGAAAAAATACAACGGCTACCTTTTCATCCACATTAAGCACGACGAGGAGGACGGCTATTTCTTAAGCGACAAGGGCGTAAAGAAAATAATCCGCAAAATCAAAGAATTTGAAATGCAGAAAAAAACCATAGTTTTTGCCGGGAAGAGCCTTGTCGGACGTTTTCTGGGCACGGGAATAAAGGTAGGCGTAATCACATCGCGGATCGAGCGTGACGATATCGACAAGCTTGTTGACTGGTGCTCGGAAAAC
>CACYDK010000132.1 GCA_902773155.1 uncultured Ruminococcus sp. | reverse complement strand
ATTTACTCGGACGCGACAGCTTTCAGGAGGTCGACATAGTTAATATAGTTAAGCCTATTACAAAGGGAAGCTACCTTGTTAAGCGTATCGAGGAGCTCGCTCCGGCAATAAGGACAGCCTTTGCGCTGGCTACCGACGGCCGAAAGGGTCCCGTGCTCATAGACGTGCCCAAGGATATCACGGCTCAGCTTACAGAGTTCCGTTATCTTAAGCCGCCCGAGAAGCTCCGCGCCGAGGTCGGCGACGCCGAGAGTATCGCTAAGGCGGTAGAGCTCATCAATAACGCCAAATATCCGATGATTTACGCAGGCGGCGGCGTTATAAGCGCGAACGCCTCCGACAAGCTCCGCGAGTTCGCCGAGAAGATCGACGCCCCGGTATGCTGTTCTCTTATGGGACTCGGGTGTCTGCCTTCAAGCCACAGGCTCAATATGGGCAATATCGGTATGCACGGCGGCTATGAGACAGGAATGGCGACCGATAAGTGCGACCTTATTATCGCGTGCGGAGCGCGTTTCTCCGACCGCGTTGCCGGAAACCCCAAGAAATTCGGCGAGCAGGCAAAGATCATTCACATAGACATAGATGAAAACGAAATAGATAAGAACGTCGTTACCGACAACCACATCGTGGGCGATATAGCGGATGTTCTCGATATTCTCAACAACCATGTCGAGAGTCAGAACCACACCCAGTGGCTTGTTCAGCTCGAGATCTGGAAGAACGAGAAAAAAGCGCCTAAGGATCACCACGAGGGCTATGCAGCTCCCCAGGATGTGCTCGAGGCGCTCAACGAGATCAAGGGTCCCGGCGATATCGTCGCTACAGACGTCGGCCAGCACCAGATGTGGGTTGCTCAGTACACGAAATTCGAAGAGCCCCGAACCTTCCTGACCTCCGGCGGAATGGGCACGATGGGCTTCGGTATGGGAGCCGCGATCGGCGCGCAGTGCGGTTTTCCGAGAAAAAAGGTCTACCTCGTGACCGGCGACGGAAGCTTCCATATGAACCTAAACGAGCTCGTTACGCTCAAATCCTACAACCTTCCGGTCGTTGTGCTGATAATGAACAATCAGGTGCTCGGAATGGTAAGACAGTGGCAGAAGCTCTTCTACGGCCGGCGCTTTTCGCAGACCGACCCGAAGCGCGCTACGGACTTCGTAAAGCTTGCTCAGGCGTTCGGCATAGCCGGAATGACCATTGAGAAGCCCGAGGATATCCGTCCCGTTCTCGAGCAGGCCGGCGAGCTTAACGGCCCGGTTGTTATCGACTGTCGCATCAGTCCGGACGCAAATGTTCTCCCGATGATCCCGCCGGGAAAAACAGTAAACGAAATCGTAACCGAAATGGAATAAAATTAAACGCCGCGCTTCAACGCGCGGCGTTGCCCAAGAAAGGCGCGCCTTGCGCGCCTTTCGCTACTCATCGCACGTTTCTGCGCAGCAGAAAACTGTGCGGAGAATATAAATTATTTTTTTGGTAGGAACTACCTATATATCAAGGTTGTAAATATTACAAATATTATAGTATTAATTTTACTATTTGTCGTAATTTCCTACCAAATAAAAAATCAGGACAGATAAGCCAAACGCTTATCTGTCCGTTTTTTCTTTTGTTTCTCTTTTTAGGATTTCCTTAGCTATATATATCGGTCGGCGCTTGCTCTGGATATAGGTTTTCGCGAGATAGGAGCCTATAAGGCCGATACAGAACAGCTGTATTCCGCCGAGCAAAAGTATAAGAACGACTATCGTAGCGTAACCGCTGACGGCCGTATTGAAGAAAAGACGCTGGATTACTACGACTATAAGATACAGTATCGCCATAAACGCCGTGAAAAGCCCAAGGTAGATCGCCATTTTGAGCGGCTTTGTCGAGAAGGCCGATATGCCCTCAAGGGCGTATTTGACCAGCTTTCTGAAGCCCCATTTGCTCTCTCCGGCGTTGCGCTGCTGAACCTCGTAGGGGATGTACTTTACGTTGAAGCCGATCCAGCTGAAAATGCCCTTTGAAAAGCGGTGATACTCGCTTAGCTCGAGGATAGCGTCCGCCACATTTCGCGTAAAGGTTCTGAAATCCGACGCGTCGGCGTGCAGCTTTACCTCGCTTAAGCGGTTGATAAGGCGGTAAAAGCCGCTCTTGAAGCCCGTCATTACCGAGCCTTCCTTGCGCTTGTCCTGATAGGCGGTAACGCAGTCGTACTCGGGCTCCTCAGCAAGAATATCCATCATCTCCAGTACGACCTCGGGACGCTGCTGCAGATCGGCGTCGATAAGCGAAAGGTAGTCGCCCTTAGAATTTTTTATACCGGCGTAAATAGCGCTTTCCTTGCCGAAGTTTCGGGAGAAAGACACCACGGTTATATTGCTTTCGGTTTTTTCGTTGTATAGCTTGCGTAGCTTTTCGAGGGTTTTGTCGGAGCTTCCGTCGTTTACAAAAACAAATTCGTAGTCGTAGGCGACGTCTTTAAAGGCCTTGACAGTTTCCTCGTAGAAGAGCTCCACGTTATCCTGCTCGTTGTAGCAGGGAACAATTAAAGAGAGTTTCATTTTTTACCTTCATGTAATGTATTGTCAAAGACAAACTAATTTTACACTTATTATCGGAATATGTCAACAAATTATGCGAATACCGCCTGAACCAAAACCATATAGAGCACGGTGCTGACGCCGATGCTCAAAAGCACGTTGCCCTTCCAGATATGGAGCCCTGCCGCCAAAGCTATGCAAAGGAGCTCCGGTATACCGTAGGGAGAGGCTGTAAAGCTCAGGCCTCTCAAGCAGTAGATTATCAGCATGCTCATCAGCGCCGGGGGCAGGTATTTTCCGAGAAACCTGATCCACCCCGGAACCTCGCGGTCAGCGCGGTCAAAGATGATAAACGGCAGCACGCGCAGCAGTATAGTTACCACGGACATAGTCGCGATAATAAGCACAGAGGACATAAAATCGCTCACAGCCGCGCCTCCTTGTTCTCGAGATATGGTCTGATTATAAGCAGAACGGCGGTTATCACAATGAGCGCGGGCACAAGAAAGTTGTCCGCCCCGAAAACGAGCAGAGCCGCTATAGTTACTCCAAAGCCCAGAAACGCCGGAAGGTGGATCTTGTGAGCCTTCCACTGCTCCACAACGAGCACGGTAAAAAGCGCGGTCATAACAAAGTCCATACCCTTGGTGTTTATGTTTATCAGCGAGCCGAGCGACGCGCCCAGTACTCCGCCGATTATCCAGTAGGAGTGATTAAGCGCGGTAAGCGCCGTATAAAACTGAGTTTTGGTAAGCCCCTTCGGAACCTCCTCGGTCGCGATGAGCGCGTAGGTTTCGTCCGTGAGCCCAAACATAAGGTACCATTTTACCGCGCCTATCCCGCGAAACTTGGGGATGGTCGAAACCCCGTAGAATATGTGGCGGAAATGCAGAAGAAAGGTCATCAGCGCAACCTGGGGCACGGAGGCTCCCGCGGACAAGAGCCCCACGATCAGGTATTGAGCCGTTCCGCCGAAGATCACGACGCTCATTACAAACGCCCAGAGCGGCCCGTAGCCCGCCGAGCGCAAAAGAAACCCGAACGCCATACCAAGCGGAATATACCCGAACAACACGGGCAGGGAGTATTTGAATGTTATTCTAATTGCCTTTAACACAGAAGCCATCCCTTTTCGGCAGATTCGGGACTTATTATATCACACCGCAAGGGCGCTTTCAAGAGCGGCGGCGCTAAAAAACAAAAAGCTGTGAAGAATGAAGCTTTGAACCTCATTTCTTCACAGCTCTGTTCATTAAAGATTGTCTATATCCTGCTGTGTAACGAGCTCTACGCCGTTTTCGAGAAGGATCTTTTCGGCGGTCTCGGTATCCTGTACGCGGATAACGACATAAGCGTACTCCTTAGAGATCGTGATGAAGGCGTACATATACTCAAGGTTGATGTCGTTGTCGGCGAGGAGCTTAAGGCTCTTCGCGAGAGAACCCGGACGGTCGGGAACCTTGATTCCGATTACCTCAGTGATCGAAACGACGCAGTTTTTGCTCTTAAGAGCGTCGCGGCCTTTTTCGCTGTCGCTGACGATAAGGCGAAGGATTCCGAACTCCTGAGTGTCCGCTACGCTCATAGCGCGGATGTCGATATCGGCGGCGGAAAGCGCGTCTGTAACCTTGACCATCTGGCCGGGCTCGTTAGACGCAAAAATGGATAACTGTTTGATCATAACAAAACCTCCTTAAATCAGTTTCCGTAAACGTGACGTTTATCAACAACTCGTACGGCCTTGCCCTCCGAGCGCGGAATCGAGTTCGGCGCGACGAGTCTAACCTTTGGCTTGATACCGAGAGCGGATTTGAACTTCTCCTGAAGCTCCTTCTCGGTTTTTGTGATCTTCGAGGTGGTGTCGAGGAACTGCTCGTCCTCCATCTCGATACGTACCTCGATCTGGTCGAGGCTTCCCTGACGGTCTACGACGATCTGGTAGTTCGGGCTGTGGCCTTCCTTGAGCAGAACGGCCTCGATCTGGCTCGGGAAGAGGTTTACGCCGCGGACAATAAGCATATCGTCCACACGACCCATAGGCTTGCTCATTCTTACAAAGGTGCGTCCGCAGGAGCACTTTTCGTGAGTGATAACGCCGATATCCTTTGTGCGGAAGCGGATGAGCGGAAAGGCCTCCTTTTTGATACATGTGAATACGATCTCGCCCTTTTCGCCGTCCTTAACGTGCTCGCCGGTTTCGGGATCGATTATCTCGATGATGAAATAGTCCTCGTTGACGTGCATACCCTTTTGCTCGGTGCATTCGTAGGCTACGCCCGGTCCGCAGATTTCGGTGAGGCCGTAGATATCGTAGGCCTTGATGTTGAGGCTCTCCTCGATTTTCTGTCTCATTTCCTCTGTCCAGGGCTCGGCTCCGAAGATACCTACCCGAAGCGGAAGCTTGCTGGTATCGATCCCGGCCTTGGCGGCGCTTTCGCCGAGGTACATAGCGTACGACGGTGTGCAGCCGAGGACGGTTGAGCCGAAGTCGGTCATTATCGTGAGCTGGCGGGCGGTGTTTCCGGCAGAGGCCGGGATGGTAACACAGCCGAGCTTGTGGGAGCCGTCGTGAAGTCCGAGACCTCCGGTGAAGAGTCCGTAGCCGTAGCATACGTGAACCTTGTCCTTCTTTGTAACGCCTACCGCGGTGAGCTGACGGGCGCAGCACGTAGCCCACATATCAAGGTCGTTGTCGGTATAGCCGACGACGATCTGCTTTCCGGTCGTGCCGGAGGAAGCGTGGATACGGGTGACGTCCTCCATCGGAACGGCAAACATTCCGTAAGGATATGTATCGCGCAGATCCTGCTTGCTTGTGAACGGAAGCTTTGTAAGGTCGTCGAGCGACTTGATGTCCTCGGGCTTTACTCCGGCCTCGTCCATACGGTTGCGGTAAAGCTCAACGTTGTCGTATACGTGGCGAACCTGCCTGACAAGCCGTTCGCTCTGGATCTTTTCGATTTCCCCGCGAGATGCTGTCTCTATCTCGGGGCTGTAGAATTTTTTCATTGATTACCTCCATAAAACACTGGTTATCAGTAGTTGTAGCCTAAGTCGAAGGCCTTTTTGTTCAGCTCAACGAATTTCGGCTTTACCGTAGCTTCAATAGCGGCTGTCCATTCGTCGTAACCGATCCCGAGATATTTGGCTAGACGACCCATCAGCACGATGTTTACAGCCTTTGAGGAGCCTGCCTCTTCGGCTAAGGAGAGAGCGTCGAGTCCGTCGACATACACGCCCTTTGAAGTGAGCTCGTCAAGTATGTTCTCGGGATAAGCGGCCGCTCCGATGATGACAGGCATCGGGTCGATCTGCTGGGTGTTTACGATGATTTTTCCGTCGCTCTTGAGGAATGAGGCGTATCTTGCAGCCTCAAGCTTCTCGAAGGAGATTATATAATCGGCTTCTCCTGCGGTGATGATAGGGGAGTAAACCTTTTCCTTGTCATATTTTACGTAGGTGACAACGCTTCCGCCGCGCTGGCTCATTCCGTGAACCTCGCTTACCTTAACGTCGTAGCCCTCGGCGGTGAGAATATTTCCGAGAAGCTTGCTCGCCAGCAGGCTTCCCTGTCCGCCTACGCCTACAATCATTACACTTACTGCCATTATTCCTCTACCTCGCTTTCAATCGCTCCAAAGGGACAGAGCTGGGGACAAACTCCGCAGCCGACGCAAAGGGTCGGGTCGACAAAGGCCTTGCCGTCCTTGAAGCTTAAGGAGGGACATCCGAGCTTCATACAGCGCTTACAGCTTTTGCATTTGTCGGAGTTTACCTTGAGCGGCTTGCCTGTCTTGACATATTTAAGGAGCACGCACGGTCTGCGGGAGATGATAACCGAAGGCTCGTCGGCCGCGAGCTCTTCCTTTACGGCCTTGTCGCATTCCTCAAGGTTGTAGGGGTCTACTACTCTTACGCGGTTGATCCCTACGGAACGGCACAGAGCCTCAAGATTGATCTTTCCGGCGGGATCGCCCTTTATATTATATCCGGTTGTGGGATTCTGCTGATGTCCCGTCATACCGGTGATCGAATTGTCGAGCACGATGACCGTGGAGTTCGACATATTGTAAGCGATGTTGATAAGTCCGGTGACTCCGCTGTGCATAAAGGTCGAGTCGCCAATGACGCAGACGGTGTGTCCGCAGTTATCCGAGGCCTTGTTGAAGCCGTGGATACCGCTCACCGAGGCTCCCATACACAGCGTGGAGTCGAGAGCGTCAAGAGGAGGAGCCGAGCCGAGAGTGTAACAGCCGATATCCCCGAGCACGGTCACTTTGTTTTTGGCGAGGGTGTAGAACATTCCTCTGTGCGGACAGCCGGAGCACATTACCGGAGGTCTTACCGGAACGGGGGAGTCCGCGCTTACCGTCTCGGGCTTTTCGCCGAGCAGTACTTCTCTTACGGTTTGCTGGCTGAATTCGCCGAGATTCGAGAAAAGGCTCTTGCCCTCGGCCTTTACGCCGATATTGTTGCAGTGAGTCTCGATGATCGGGTCCAGCTCCTCAACGATCACGAGCCTGTCGACCTTTGCGGCGAAATCCTTGATAAGGTTTACGGGAAGCGGATTGATCATACCGAGCTTGAGTATGCTCACGCTGTCGCCGAATACCTCCTTTACGTACTGGTAGCAGGTGCCGGAGGTGATTATTCCAAGCTCGGTACCGCCCATTTCGACGCGGTTGTACTCGCAGTTTTCAGCGAGCTCTGTGAGCTTCTTGGTTCTTTCCTCAACGTAAGGATGGCGTTTTATCGCGTTGCCGGGAGTCATAATGTACTTCCACGGTTTTTTCTCGTAGGCGATTCCCTCAAAGTCCTCCCTGTCGCCGGTCTCGACGATGCTCTGGGAATGAGCCATGCGGGTGCACATCCTGAAAAGCACAGGTGTGTCGAACTGCTCGGAGAGCGCGAACGCGGATTTTGCGAAGGCGAGCGCCTCGGCTGAGTCGGCCGGTTCGAGCATGGGAACCTTTGAGGCTATGGCGTAGTGGCGGCTGTCCTGCTCGTTCTGGCTGCTGTGCATAGCGGGGTCGTCGGCCACGCATACTACCAGTCCGCCTGTTACGCCGGTGTACGAAAGCGTAAATAGCGGATCGGCGGCGACGTTGAGACCAACGTGCTTCATACAGCAGGCCGAGCGTTTTCCGGCAAGAGAAGCGCCGAAGGCAACCTCCATAGCTACCTTTTCGTTGGGAGCCCATTCGCTGTAGATGTCGTCGTATTTAGATAAAAATTCGGTTATTTCGGTCGAGGGAGTTCCCGGGTAGCTCGATACGAGGTTTATTCCGCCCTCGTAAAGGCCTCTCGCGACAGCCTCGTTTCCTATCATAAGCTTCTTCATTAATCAACTCTCCTGATTTCTTAAGTCTACGATTCTTCTCGCCTTGCCCTCGTATCTCTTAAGGGTTCTGGGGCCGACGAGGGTCACCTTGGCCTTGATTCCGAGCACTGTGTGGAGCTTGTTTACTACTCTTGTTCTTAAGTCCTCGATCATTCCGTAGTTGTCGAGGAGGCCGGCGTCGATTATCTCTACCTTGACCTCGAGGAAGTCTGTGTAGTTCTTTCTGGTGAGTACGAGCTCGTAGTGCGGAGAAATTCCGTCGATAGCCGCGATAACGCTCT
>CACYDK010000131.1 GCA_902773155.1 uncultured Ruminococcus sp. | reverse complement strand
GCATGCCGCGTCCTACTGGAAGAGCGTTTTCTCCGAGTTCCTTTCCGCAATGGTATTAAGGCGCGTGGAGCCTCTGCAATAACGTTTAAAGCTTACTATGCTTTTGAAAAAAACTACCTCGTACTCTTTGGGTACGAGGTAGTTTTTTATGACGCTGAGAGTTGTAGTCTCAATATCGTTTTACTATTATCAGTCCTTGATATCGCCTGTGCAATGGGGGCACTTTGTAGCCTCGATATGTACCTCTTCCTTACAGTGAGGACAGATCTTGGTTGTGGGAGCCGCGGGCTCCTCTTCCTTCTTTTTGCCGATGGACATAAGTTTGTTGATGCCCTTAACGAGCAGGAAGATAACCGCCGCCATAATGATGAAGTTGATGATCGCGGTCAAGAACTTGCCGTAGTAGAATGTCGCTCCCAGAATCTGGAAAGAGAACTGGTCGAAGTTTACTCCGCCGAACATTCCGAGAAGCGGTGAGATAAGGTTGTCGGAAAGCGAGGTAACGATTCCCTGGAAGGCTCCGCCTATGATTACGGCGACTGCGAGCTCCATAACGTTTCCGCGCATTATGAATTCCTTAAACTCTTTCATGAGATTTTTCATTTTTATTTCCTCCTATTTTTTCGCACCCCAAAAGTGCGATATTTTACTTTAAAACGGCCTTGTGGTAAACCTTTTTACCCTTTTTGATGACGACATATCCGTTCTCGGAGAAGCTTAATGGCGTTACGGTAAAGTTGGGATCCTCTACCTTTTCGCCGTCGAGAGATACTCCGCCCTGCTGGATAAGCCTTCTTCCCTCTTTCTTGGAGGGGATGAGTCCGCACTTGGAGAGCAGGTCGAGAACTCCGATCCCGTCCGAAAGCTCCTCGGAAGTGATTTCGGTCGAGGGCATATTATCTGTATCCGCTCCGGCTCCGAAGATCGCTCGGGCGGCCTCCTGAGCCTTTTGCGCCTCATCCTCGCCGTGCACGAGCTTTGTCAGCTCAAACGCGAGAATCTCCTTGGCCTTATTGAGCTGCGCGCCCTCCCAGCTGTCCATCTTGTCGATTTCCTCGAGCGGCAGGAAGGTCAGCATACGGATGCACTTGAGCACGTCCGCGTCGGCAACGTTGCGCCAGTACTGGTAGAATTCGTAGGGACTGGTTTTCTCGGGATCGAGCCATACCGCTCCGCTCTGAGTTTTGCCCATCTTCTTGCCCTCGGAATTGAGGAGCAGGGTTATGGTCATAGCGTAGGCGTCCTTGCCGAGCTTACGGCGGATAAGCTCGGTACCGCCGAGCATATTGCTCCACTGATCGTCGCCGCCGAACTGCATATTACAACCGTACTTCTGGAACAGCGTGTAGAAGTCGTAGCTCTGCATGATCATATAGTTGAACTCCAGGAAGCTCAGACCCTTTTCCATTCTCTGCTTGTAGCACTCGGCTGTAAGCATACGGTTAACGCTGAAGCAGGCTCCTACCTCGCGCAGAAGCTCGATGTAGTTCAGATCCAAGAGCCAGTCGGCGTTGTTAACCATAAGCGCCTTGCCGTCGGAGAAGTCGATAAACTTGCTCATCTGCTCCTTAAAGCGGTCGCAGTTGTGCTGTATTGTTTCGGGGGTCATCATCGAGCGCATATCCGACCTTCCGGACGGGTCGCCGATATAGCCCGTACCGCCTCCTACGAGAGCGATGGGCTTATTTCCGGCCATCTGTAATCTTTTCATCAGGCACAGAGCCATAAAATGTCCAACATGCAGGCTGTCGGCAGTTGGATCGAAGCCGATATAAAATACCGCCTTTCCCTGGTTTACCAAATCGCGAATCTCTTCCTCGTCAGTTACCTGAGCGATTAGTCCGCGCGCCTGTAATTCTTCATATACTCCTATTTTTCTCACCTCTTAAATATTCTTGCGCTTTATTTAAAAACTGTGTTCCGATAAAGCAAAATCAACCTGCCTTTATTATAGTAAAGTACAGGCTATAAGTCAAGCTATTTTTCGACTTCCGGGACAAACCCGGAGCCATCGTATCTGAGCGTTATCGTGCCGTTCTCATCGGTACGCAAGGTCTTGATGCCGAGGCTCTCGAGCCGCCTTACGACGTCTATCCCCGGCAGGTTGTAGCGGTTATAGCCTGAAAGCGACAGCACGGCGTATTCGGCGTTTGTTTTCTTCAGAAACTCCTCCGTGTTAGCGGTTTTGCTTCCGTGGTGACTGAGCTTCAAAACATCGCATTTTATATCCGCGCCGGAGCTGATCAGCTTATTTTCGACCTGCGCGGAAATGTCGCCGGTAAACAGAAGAGACGCGCCGTCCCGCGATATCTTGGCTACTAAGGAATTATCGTTTGACTCCTCGGAATACTCGGAGGGCGATAAGATATCGATCCTTATATCTCCAAGAGCGAGGGCGTCGCCGGCTTTTGAAAACACCGTCTGCGCACCGCGTCCCTTGATCGCCGTTTTAAGCCGTTTATAAGTAAGACTGCCGTTCAGTCTTTTTCTGTCGGAGGCCGGGAGCATTATTTTTTTGACGTCGTAGCTCTCGACGATCCCGGAAAGGCCTCCGATGTGGTCGCTGTCCTCGTGGGACGCGATCACCAGATCAAGCTTTTTGACCCTGTAACGGTCGAGCACAGTAGCTACGGACTCGGCGTTTGAATCGGGGCCTCCGTCGATCAGGATATTATAGCCTCCGGATGTAACAAACGCCGAATCCCCCTGACCGACGTCTAT
>CACYDK010000130.1 GCA_902773155.1 uncultured Ruminococcus sp. | reverse complement strand
TCACATCAGAAAATCATCATGGCGGCTTCCCATATCAATTCCTCTCCCGACATGTAGAGAGGCAAAATCAAAGACGAAACAAGGAGGAATCGCCCATCACGGGCGTTCCCTTCCTTACAGATAAAAAAAGCTCTGGAACGCTTGCGTTTCCAAGAGCCATGAAAAAATTATAAAAACATTCCTTTGCTATGGGATGTACTAAATAGTTATTGAAGAAATTTAATTACGCCTTCACCTAGTTTTGGGTAGATAGATATCAATTCATGTAAAAAGTAGATTATAGCAGAAAGAAGTAACACTATTAGGATTGTGAACAAAACAACTTTATAATTTCTGTTTTTTTGTTTGGATTTATGAGAAAAACAAAAGCATTTGATTCCCATGAACAAACAATAGATAAATAGTGAAACACTCAAAAAAAGTAAATAAAAATATGGATGATAATAAAATTGACTATCTATTGAATAATAAACATATCCTGTTGCATGACGCAGGAAATAAACTAATTTATTGTCCTCAGTTTTATCTGGGTAACGATACTTTTGATTATAATCAAATGCTTTATATTTATATAGAAAAAAATGGTTCTTATTCGTCCATTTGCTTATGTTGTCATTTATAATACTCCGATACTCAGGAGTTGATATATTGAATGAGTCCAAATTTTCTGTCATGAATATCAAGTTTTTTATGACATATTTTCGATCAGAATACTTATTTTGAGTAATTTTAATGTCATAACAAAACTCATCAATTAATCCATTTGAAACTAAATCTGGATTATGTAAATTAATCCCATATTGCAATATTGTATTTGAGCTGCTAATATCAATAGTATCTCTGATTTCATCTTTGAATATAAAGTCTTTATCATCTACTCTTAAAAATCTTGGCATTGATGATCCGTTATCAATTAAATATGGCTCTGCAGTGATACGATAACTTAGCTTATGTACATATTCATTACCCTTTTTTGAAAGGACAAAAGGAACTTCTAGAAGGTACATACTTCGTTGTTTATCAAAATCCTGCTGACGCATTTCTAAACAGGTGATAAATAATGATGTATCACTTCCTTCAGATAATCTTTCAACTTTAACTGTATCTTCGTCATATCCTTTAGTTATAGCACTCAAATAAACACGAGGCTCTTTCTTGATATTATGACAATAAGTGAGTCCGCCAAAAACGGCAGCGATGAATGGAATAGATAATCCTATTAACCATTGTTTTTGTTTTGAAATACTCATGATTATTTATTTTTGATAATAAAGCGTTACATGCCAGACTAGACAACAGAAACACGTAAATTTATTCCAAGTTTTTTGGCTATCTCAATTCAGTTGGATGAAAGTAATGGTGCATTCTTTGCAGCGGCGGTCTTCTTGGCGGTTGCGAGCGAGCGAGAAACGATCATATTTCTCAAAAATGTCAAGACCACGACCGAGGGTTATGCGCCAACCGTTGTTAAGGTCAATCATACGGTCATGATTGGCTTTGAAGTCATAAGTGAACTCAATACCCAAGGGTGCGAGTTCATCGGTAAGGTCGTCGAATGTGTCTATCAATTCGGCGACTTTCTCATCATCAGGATTGCAGGTGCTGAGGTGGATTTTCAGTTCTTCAGGATTGCTGCAGCATTCACGACAAGTTTGAATAAAATCCACCAAGTTGTCAATCTGGAACGGTTGACGGATGAACGGGTCAATCACATTGACTTCGCTTGCGGTGCGTAAGTAGTCTCCAAAAAGCGAGGCATATGAAACGCCCTTTTGGTTTAACCTCAAGTCAATCGACTTGTTGGCCAGTCTGACAATGCGTTGCCGCGGTTTACTCTCTGTGGTTGTAACCGATTCAGTTGCAGTTGCGGGAGCTGCTGCAGACTCGTCTTTTTCTTCTTCGGGTTGTTGCCCATCTAAGTCAACCTCAGGTACAAAGTTGTTCTCTAATTGCTCGAGTGTGGCGACACGTTTCTTTTCCTCAGTCCCATTAATAGTATAGACGAACTTTGCAGGCTCTGCCTTGAAAGTTTCATCGATGATATACAGCTGGTCTTTTACTCGCTTACGGCATTCTGCAGCAAAGTCAATGATCTCGAGGGCTTCTTCCTTGGTGAAGTTGCCATCAGGGTAGAGCAGTTTCATCATGCCCGAGAAGGTCTTACGGATGGCGAGATGGTCTCGCTCGGAGAGCGAGCCGTCGAAAACCACATAATCCTTCAGCTTGCCTGTGAGATCTATGTTGCGCAGTTCATGAAGGATGGCGGCAATATAGTCAGTAATTAAACCGTAGCCTTTTGAGAAACTGTTTTTCTTAAGCATCTTGATTTCCCATCCGGGGTTATAGAGATGGATGCGATCCAAGAACGCACCTTTGATAAATGAGGTAGGGGTGGACTCAAAAAGGTGCGAGTTGCGAAGCATATAAGGCACGGTGTGTTTTGTGTTGCCGACAAATACCATCGAAGCCGATGCTTCATGAGTGCCTTTGCCTCGGTTAAACGACTTGTTGGCAAGGTA
>CACYDK010000129.1 GCA_902773155.1 uncultured Ruminococcus sp. | reverse complement strand
TCTGTTATTTGTGCACTTATTACATCACACCTCTTTCGATAAAGATAAAAAGCTATTATTTGACTTTTTATACAGCCTATACTGCCGACAACAAAATGCAGAGGAATTGGACTTGCGATGTTTCACCGACGGGGCGGGAGCATCAGATCAATGTTAAAACAATTCGCAATGCGCAATTAATTATTAATTCTTAATTGATCAGACTCTGGCTCCACGGTCTCTGAGATGAATTTAAAAGCTAAGGGTCGACTCAAAATGAGCCGACCCATTTTTGTGTATTGTATTTATTCATTAACGATATCGAAGCTTCCGCTGCATGAAGCCTTTGAGCCGTCGGCAAAGGTTATTGTGCAGCCTACCTCGTTACTGCCGCCGCTCAGAATCGTAAAGACACCTGTGCTTTGGTCTACGCTCACTACATCGGCGGGCGAAGCCGTAAAGCTGAATTTATACTCGCTTTCATTGAACTTCGAGCCCGTAGGTCCGTTAATGTATCTGTTGGTAACAATCTTTTTCAGATCGATTTTATCGCCGACATTTACAAAGAACTCGTAGAATATACCGTCGTTATCAAGCTCACGGTTAGCGCCGAATACTTCCGCGTCCTTAGCTTTGCTCACCTTAACGCTGATAGTTCCGATTTTCGTCTTTTTCGCCGTGCCGCGCTTCTCGTAAACGTCAACCTTGGTGTTTCCTGTTTTAGCCGCGTAAAGCTTTACAGCCTCCGGCGAATACTTATCCTTTTTAACCTTTGCTGTTTTCAGGATCGACTCATTCTTGATCTTTACCGATATTTTGCTGTTTGCGTGGAAGTTTTTCACAGCCTCGCCTAAGTTTATCGAGCCGCCTTGGCTGAGGCAATAGGATTTTTTAAGGTGCTTGTTATATTTGAGATTGGTGTTTTTATAGGCTTTCTTTATTGTCGCCTTGTAATCGCCCACAGTAACCTTAAAGCTGCTTAATACGATTTTTGTATTTTTCAGCTTAACCTTTACAGTGGTTGTACCCTTGTTAAGGCCTTTTATATAATGCTTCCAGTTACCGTTTCCGTCGCCGTAGCCGCCTTTTTCGAATTTTATGATTTTCTTATTATAAGAAAACTCGTGATCCTTGTCGTAAGGGTTCTTGATGTTGATTTCTTTCCATACGCCCTTGTTTATTTTTTCGTCCGAATGCTTGAATGTTTTTACATCGTTTACGGTAATCTGAAATTGCTTAACTTCATTACCGTCTTTTTTATCGGTTATCGTGATAAGGGGCTTTTCCGTTTTTGTCGCCTTTAGGCCGGATACCATAAGCCAGTAATATTCGCCCTCGTTGTACGCTTCAAGCTTTATGTATTTTTTGTCGTTGTTTTCAACCTTACACTCATATTCGTCGCTTTCCGCCTTATTAAACGTCAGGTTAACGCTTTGATAACACGAAACCGTTTTGTTAACAGCCGATGCGGCGGAAGCCGTCACGGAAAATACAACCGTGCTGAGCGCGATAAGCAAGCATAAAAATAATCCTGTAAATTTTTTCATTTTGATTCTCTCCTTTAATTTTATAAATGTTTGTGAAAAAGGTCATTTCCTTTTTGCTGTGGCTTTAGTATATCACGCTGTGTCAGTAATTTCAATATACAATATAAGCCCAAAATGTTCAGAAATGAGCACTTTTGGATGCATCTGTTCAAAACCGAACAAAAACGGCACAGATTGTAACGCTATAAAATATTTGTAATAAAATGAATTCCAAAAACAGCTTACGGCGCTAAGGACGAAACTGACCTCGCTGATGTGGTTCCGATACAGTTATATATTAACGTTATTACTCGGGTAATCAGCTCAAGGAAATCATACTATTGTACTGTAAACTCTGTCCAGTCAATATTGTTGTACTGCATTACATCATCTGACTTTTTCATACCGAGCTTTTCGTAAAACGGGATCGCGTTTTCGTTGGCGATCAAATATACGGCTATATCCTTCTCTCCGCCGGCAATGGAGTGAGCGGTTTTCATAAGCCGTTTCCCTATTCCCTGCTTTACATACGCCCTGTCAACTCCCAAGTCGGTTATATAGAGCCAATACGCAAAATCAGTCAATCCGAACAGCACGCCGACAACTAAATTATTCTCGTTCCTTGCAACAAGACTTATAGAAACATTGTTAACTAATTTTTTGATTCGCTCCTCAAAGCGTTCTTTCGGATATTGAGAGCCTAAGTCTGTTCTTTTAAGGAAATCAATGTATTCCTCAGCTGATAGGCGTTCTTCCGTGATTATTACAGAATTGTCCATATTTGCACCTCCGCTATATTCCGCTCAATTTACTAAATTATACACTAAAAGCGAGACTTTGTAAAGAATTTACGTACCTAACATACGCGATTCATAATGCGTAATTCGCAACACTGCCATCCTTATTATTGAAGGCGCGTACATCGTTATGATGTATGCGCCTTCGCTTTACAAAGTATAAATTGTTTTTACTGCTTTTTATCTGAAATATAGTTATCCAATCGCTTTTGAAGGGTGTTCCAGATGTCGTTTGCCTCGGTGCGGGCTTTCATTTTTACAGCGTCCGCTTCCTCGACGGCATTCTTCATAATAGCGTCCGCCTTTTGCCTGGCGGCTGTCTCGTATTCGCTGTACTCGTGGCTCATATTATCATGCATTTCCTTGATCTTTGCAAGATAATCGTCGGCTGCTTTCTGCGCCGCGTTCATAACACCGTTGACGCTAAACGCCATTTCGGCGATCGAGCCCGGCTCGTTAAGCTCGGAATCCTTTGGAGCAAGCTGCTCCTCCAATTCTGCGATCCTGGCTTTAAGCGCTTCGTTCTCGGCGCCAAGGGCTGCAGTCTGCTCTGTGAGGCGCTTGTTCTCCTCCTCTAAGGCGGCTGTTTTACCAAGCTTGCGCTCGAGCGCGTCAATATCGCTCTTTTGAGATTGCAGAAGCATAATCAGCTGGCTTTTTCCCATGCTCTTATAATTTGTATCCTGTTCGGTTATGTTTTCATTTTGAAACAGTGACATATCCCCAACTCCTTATCAGATGTTCCCTTTATTACAAAAAGTTTATGTTTTGTTCTGCTGACAGCTCGTCGGCAGGGTTGGTTCCGGCGAGCAAATATCCCTGGATATAGTCGCAGCCCGCTTCTGTTGAAACCTTCATTTCCTCCTCGGTCTCAACACCCTCGCACAGAGCCTTTATGCCGATAAAATGAGCAAGCTTTATTATGCCGCGCAGAAGCTGCCTGCCCTTTTCGGTTTTTGTTTCGGTGATCAGCGCCCTGTCGATCTTCAAAATATCTATAGGATAATCATTAAGATCCTTGACCGAGGAATAGCCGCAGCCAAAATCATCGAGCGCGATACGGCAGCCCATACTTTTGCAGAAATTAATGCTGTCCGAAATATGCTTTTGGTTTTCAGAAAGCGCGTCCTCTGTGATTTCGATCACAAGCTTATCGGTATCGAAATCATACCTCTCGACAATTTCCCTGAACCGCCGTTCAAAGCCTTCGACGGAAAGCGTGATCCGCGTCATATTGCACGAAAGCCAGAGGTTCTTTTTCGAGGTGTACTTCCATTCCGACAGTGCGCGGCAGCATTCGCCGAGGATGTAAAAATCGAGTTCGTCGATCATTTCAGAGGTCTCGAGCATATGAATATAGTCCGCGGGAACAATTATGCCTTCCTCGGGGCTGTCCCAACGCGACAACGCCTCGGCGCCGCACGCGAGCTCGCCCTTGCCGTCAAATATATACTGCACATAAAGCCTGAATTCCTTTTTTTCGAGCGCGTCGCGCAGCTTCTTTTTCAAGCCCTGAACATACTCCTCGCGCTTAAGCAGCTTGGCGTCGGCGAAGATATACGGTTCGCCTGCTTCACGCGCGTGATAAAAGCCGTGTCTGGAGTTGAGCAACGCCTTTTCGCATGGGATGTTCGGCGCGTCGAGGTGGAATACGCCCGCCTGAAAGTGGATGTGGTATTTCAGCATATCATCGTTATTGAATTGGTTTAGCCTCGAAATCAGACGCTCTATACACTCCTTTGCCCGAGTCTCGTCCGGAGCTTCAAACGCCAGAGCGAAAATACCGTCCGATATCCTAGCGCAAAAGTCAGTATCGCTTGCCACGGCGGATAATTCGGCTGCGGCGTATATCTGTAGCTCCTGAGCTACGGAAGCGTCGGCATACTGAAGGAGCCGCTGTATGTCAATGCCGATATAAGCTATATAGTAGAGCTCATACATGACCGGTGAGATAAAGCTTGTATACCACTGCTCGAAATAATCGCTGTTGCCTATGCCCGTCAGGGAGTCGGTCAGGCGGTTTTCTCTTTCAGTCTTATCCTTTTTGCGGCGATTGAGAATAACGATAACAAGGATCGCACAGCCCGCCGCAAGCACGCCGGATATAATAATCAGCCAGTAAGGAAAGTCATGTGGAGAGTCTGTCATCGCCGTCTCTACCGAGATTCGCAGAATCTGCTCGGAAGAAACAGACTTAAGCGCGGAAGAGACTGTTTTTACCACATCCGGCGGCGCGATCGACGTAAAGCCTACGCACAGCTCTACCTCTCTGTCGCCCTTGTTATAGGTCAGTATATGCATCTCTTCGGCCAGGAAGTCCACATCGCCCTTGGCATGAGCCGAAACGATCTCAACCTGCTTGTTTTTTGCAAGACGGAACTGCTCGTTGACAGTGCCGGCATTGATATAGGAAAAATCAATGCCGCTTTCATCGGAGATCTTTTTATAAAGCTCCGGTAAAATTCCCTTGTATTCATTTGCTTGTTCATCGTAGTATTCTATCGGGTACATATCGGGATCGCCGGCAATATAGACGGTGTTCCCGTTTGCAGGTTCTTTGACCGTATATACCGCCGCGTTAGCCGCGAATGCTCCGGATATCAACAGCACTGCGGCTGTGATGATCGCTGTTAGTTTCAGTTTCATAGGCTTACCTTATTTCAAATTGATTTTTTTCCGCTGAATCCTTCCCCACTGCAGCTTTCTCTTTCTGTAGCCGATAAACGCCGTTGCACGTACCCATACCATAATAAAACGCAAAACGCAGATTTCTACGGTACACAGCAGAAGCGCCTTGAGGACGTCCTTGAAGGTTACCTTAAGGTCGATGGTTTGCGTCCGCGCAAAGAAAGCCGTCATCGACATAACCGAGCCGAAGAGCGCGTATATTCCGAAGAACAGCAGCATAAACGGCACGTTTATCAGGTCGACAAGAAACGCAAGGATCATTGTGGCTATTCCGAACAGCTCGATGAACGGAGACAAAAGCTCGTAGATCAAAAAGTAAAAGTAGGAGATAAAGCTTGTGAGGCCGAACTTTGTGTTTGCAAGCATAACTCTGTGCCTCCACATCGACTGAAACAAGCCTATGTGCCAGCGCCTGCGCTGCTTGCTCAGGTCTTTGATGCTTTCAGGCACCTGAGACCAGCAGATGGCGTCAGTAGCGTAACGTATGAGATATGGGATTTCGTTTGAAACGCAGTAATCGTGAAGCTTGACCACGAGCTCCATATCTTCTCCGAGCGTTGTAGAGTCATAACCGCCGGCGGCGATCACGGTTTCTTTTTTGAACAAGCCGAACGCACCGGAAATAATAAGGGAGCCGTTAAACTTATCGAACAGGATTCGGGACGCTAGGAACGAGCGGTCGTATTCAAGCACCTGCATACAGGCAATGATATTTTTGGGAAGGCGGTAATTGATGACCCTTCCGTTTTCAATCTCAACGCTGTTTGCAGGCCTCACCGCTCCTCCGACCGCTACGACATTGTCGTTTTCAAGCACAGGCTTGACGATCTTGCTCAGCGAGTCGTACTGTAGTACGGAGTCAGCGTCGATGCAGATAAAGTAAGGGTATTTACAAGCGTTAATGCCCGTATTCAGGGAGTCGGCCTTGCCGCCGTTCTTTTTTCTTATCAGAGTGAGCGGAACCTTGTGAGTCGCCGCCTCGTATACAAACTCCACGGGCTGACAGTCGATTTTGCGTTGTATAGGACGGCGGATCGGAAGCATATTGAAGGCGTCTATCAGCTTTGCCGAGGTTTTGTCAGCCGAGCCGTCGTCCACTACGATAATCTCGTACAGCGGATAGTCGAGCGTCAGCAGAGAGCGCACGTTCTCAACTATCGTTACATCCTCGTTGTAGGCGGGCACGATGATACTTATCGGCACGAAGTGATTCTTTAAAATAGTATTTTTCAGTTTGTCCTGCTGTCGTTTTTTGTACAGCGTCGACGACCCGGTAACAACGGAGATAAACAGAAAGGTCGAGTAGCCGATCAGGTAGATAACAAAGAAAAACTCCACGCAGATCAGGAACACCTTGATGATCTCAAAGGCAGTATCGTTAAATAAATAGTATCTCATGATGTTGCCGCCCTTTCATGCAGTTTTTTGCTGTCTAACCTATAACGCATCATTTCACTTGCGTACCGGTCGTCTCCGTCGAATATGTCGACAAAATCTATGTTTTCCAGCCCCATGCGCTCAAGCGCCTGAGACGCGTTAAGACGAACGTACCAGTTTCGGCTGCCAAGACACTTTTTGAGCGCGTTAACTGTGCGCTCACAGGGATATGAAGCCAGCGTAAAACAGGTTATCGAGGTGTACTCCCACCTTGCTTCATCCTCGTGCTCGCTGAATTTGATCAGATGCTCATAGGCAGGCTCATAGGGGTACCTGCCCAGATAGCGGATGGCGCAGTAGTGTATCTCGCTGTCGCGGTTATCCAAAAGCAGAGCGAGCATCCTTTCGCGGAAATCTTCCGACGAAAAGCGGATATAGTCAAGAATCGCCAGCTGAATGTTCAGCGAATAATCATCCAGACGCTCCCACAGGTACTCATCCAGCTCATTTTTGTCGCCGCTAAAGGACATCAGACCGTCCGTGATCAGTTTTTTATTGTGATAGAAGCCCGCTTCGTCGATTATTTTCAGCGCGTCCGCGACATTTTGGCTTATGCCCAAGGAATAGACGGCGTGGAGCGCGTTTTCGCGGCAATATACGGACGGCTTTTGAAGCAGGTCGACAAGTATGCGGTTGATCTGCGGAAGATTCTCGCCTTCAAACAAGCGATAACGTGAGATAACATACGGAAAGTAAGCCATCTGAATCTCATTTCTTCTGCTGTAGCGGTCTGCCAACGCGACAAATACGTGTTCAAGCTTGCGCAGATACGAGTAGACCTCCTCGGGATAATCCTTTGAGAGCGTCTCCAGAGCCTTATCGAAGGCAGTCAGCTCGCGAACGTGCGCCAGCCGCTTGTAAATCAGGAGGCGGTGACGATCTTCGAGAGCTTCCCTGCTGAACTGCTCTTTAATTAGGTTGATGTAATACAGACGGCTTTGTTCGGTTTCCATATCGCCGCGACTGAAAACAAAGATGCAGACGATATTAAACCCGATCATCGCAAGACAAACCGCCAGATATATATATATCAGTATCTCAATTTTCATTCTTATCTCTCCAGCGTTTTTGCAGAACGTAATAGGAGCTTTTGAGCCTCTCGTGGTAGGTGACGTCATTGCTCCAGCCGTTAAGCTCGAAGGGCTTTAGCTCAGCGCGCCGCGGTCTGCCGTTGTTCTCACAAACGCCCGCCCACATTTTGTCGATCTCGATATACTCGATCCCGTAGTGCTCGTAGTAATCGTCGTGAATCGTCATCAGCGACGGGTCGGAGAAGTTGAGCAGCTGCCACGGAAGCTTGACCTCGACAAAGCCGTCGCCGGCCATAAAGTCCGCAAGGGAGTTGAAATCGGCGCTGTCGGGATTGGCGTTACCGTAGGTCAGCTTACCGGTTTCGAACACCTCGGCAGGCGCCTGCATATTGTTGTATAACAGCGGAGTCGCCGTTTGCAGGATCATATCTATATTGACAAACTTAGGCGAATCCTTGGCGGGGATATTGTCCTTAAGATACGCGTTGAATTCATATACGTTCTCGGAATAATTGCTGCGGAGCACCTCGTAGCGCTCCTGAACCCTTACGCGGCTGTTGCTTTTGCCCTCAAGCTCAATTATAAAATCTATCGCACGGTCAAAGAGCTTTCCTTTTTCCTCGTAATAGCTGCTGCCGCTTTTGGGAGTGACGTCGAGCGGGATGTATATTTTATCCTTGTCAATATTCAGCCCGTCCTTTTTTATCATGAAGTAGATGAACCTTTCATCATATTTCATGTAAAGGCTCATATCGCCGCTTTTGGTGACAAGGTCACGATCCGCCCAGTCGGAATCATCGCCGTCGACATAACAAACGGATTTTTCGTTACCGGGATCAAAGGACAGCAGGCCGAAGTACTGCTCGTTTGTCTGATAATCAGACCAGTAAGGGTCGCGTTTGAGGTTAACGGCATACATAGTGTTCCAAGTGCGCTTGAACCATTCGTCCTGCCAGGAGAATACGCAGCAGCCGGAGCAGCCCGCCGCCTTTATGTCCTCATAGCAGTCGACAATGGCTTTGCCCTGAGCCTTTTCGGACATATTGCCCTGGTTTCGGCCAAGGCTCATTTCGCGCTGCGCCATACCGCGTCCTGTAGAGACGCCGAACTCCGAAATTACAACCGGCATGGTGTGGTGCCGCGTCAGCATCGACAGATAGGCGCGGTAGGTATTGAGGACTCCGTCGGTATAATAGGGCGTAAGATCATCAAAGCCCAGCTCGCTCCAATCCGAAACATACGCCAGATAGTCGGGATAATAAGGGTAAACGTGATACGATACGAACTGACCGGAGAGAAAGTCCTCGGTCGTTTTGATATGCTCAACGTCCACCTCGGCGCACTTCATAAAGAAGCGCTCGATATTCTCGGGATATTCGAACGGATCGGTCGTCGGCCAGTTTGAAAAAGCGATCGGCTTTTGAGTTTTGTAGCGATTAGATTCGTATTCGACCACCCTATCGCCCACCTCGGCGAGCATCGCCTCAAACGGCGAAGCCTCGGGGGAGGTGTAAAAATACTTTCCCGTGTAGCTGTCGGCTCCCTCAACATCGGCGAACTGCTCGTTTGTATATGCAACGGTCACGTCCTCCCACTCTACGCCGAGGATATAGCCGATGACCCAACGGGAAATATCGTTGAGATAAAAGCCCGAGCCCGAGGAAGCCATTCTGCCGAGCGCGATCTTCTTGTTGCCGTGGATAACGTCGAGCATTGTGCGGCTGTCAGACAGGAAGCGTTCCCTAAAGCCCTGATCAAATGCGTCGCGGTGCGAGTTTTGAACATAGTCGTTGACCCAGACTCCGTGAATAAGCCACAGCGGGTTGTCGTTGTCCCTGTTGTATTCGTAAAAGGCGTTGTAAAAAACGTCTTGTTGTACGGTATAAACGCGGATGGTGTTTGCGCCCATATCCTGAATGTACTTAAACCAGCGCTTGTAGGTTTCCTTGTCAATGGCAAAATCTGTCGACCATTCGCCGGGGATTCCCGAGCCCAAATTGACGCCCCTGATTTCAAACGGCTCATAATCATCTCCGTCAAGCATCAGCATTTTGTCGCCCTCGGTGCGGACAAAGGTGGTGGGCACAGCTCCGGGATCGAGATCGACATACCAGCCAAGTCTGAAATACGCGGTATCGAGTCCCATGACAAGAAGCACGATAATAAGTACAATAATAATAAATTTCTTCATAGCGTCTCCGTAAGAAAGGCGCGCCTTGCGCGCATTTCGCTACTCATTGCACGTTTCTGCGCAGCAGAAAACTGTGCAGAGAACATAAATTTTTTTGTTTGGTAGGAGCCACAAAGATATCAAGGTAATTATTATTACGTATTGTATTATTCAGATTATACAATTTGTAGTAATCTCCTACCAAACCGGAAAGGCGCGCCTTGCGCGCATTTCGCTACTCATTGCACGTTTCTGCGCAGCAGAAAACTGTGCGAAATAATAAAAATAGAGTTGCTCAGTTAGCATTCTCTATGAATTTCTTAACGCGCGATTCTGCGCTGTACTGCTTAAGAACATCAATGTTGGCGTCCAAAAACTTCGTGCGCTTTTTGATGAAGCCCTTCATCTGAGAAACGGCCTCGTCAAAGCTGTGAAGGTTTCTTTCAGGAGGATCGAGCAGCTCGTCATCTTCAAAGGTATAGCCCCAGCGCTCAAAATTGCGGTCGACAGCGTCGCCGAGATAGGCGATCGTCTCGTCAATGTAGCTATCAAGATATTCATCTGAAAGAACGCTCTCGCGCAGGCTGCGGTAACGGCTGATGATACGATCCGTGAAATCCTTGTTTTTTACAAGCATCCAGTACCACGGAACATTGATCAACCTGAAATCGTCTGTGGGTATCGCCTGCTCATGGTAGTTGTCGCAGGAATTGTTGAAATCCCAAACGCACAAGCGGAATTTTCCGTCCTTATCCTTGTAGATAAAGGTAGAATAACCGCCGGCGTCATAGTTACCCGTAAACTCATTGATAATGAAATAGTCTACGAACGAGTCGATGTCGATCGTCTTTTTATAGCCGAACTCGTCGCTGTCAAAGTCATAGGAGTAAATTGATTTTTCAAATGCCGAGAAATCCTTTGTAATGGACGTTGCAAGCTCGGGAGTTATGTTTTTGGTTCCGGGATATTCAATGCTTATTTTGCTTGTTTCGGGCAGGCGATAGACATATTCCGTAAAGTTGTTGATATCGGCGTCGCCCGGTCTGTCCACTTTGAGAAGATATCCAGAATACGTATTATCCTTTTTATCGACCGAAAGCTGCAGTCTAGCGCCGTTTTTGCCTGCCGTAACGGTTTCCGTCATTACATAAATACCCTCGTACTCGCCGTTTATAAACAACTCGCAAAAGCGCACGTTTGGCGAATAGTCCATTATCTCTCCGCCTATATTGTACCACATATAATTTCTGATCAGGGTTTTGTCAATGTAGGGGCCGTGCAGTATCCACTCGCTGTGCGCCGACATGCCCATTACGCTTTGGGCGTTGCTTTTTCCGTCGCTGTCGATCAGCTTGAGCTTGTAGCCCAGCTTGTCAAAATAGCGCGAGGAGTTTCCGTGGACATGAATGGTCGCCTCGCTCACGAGCGAAGGCCGATCGCCGAGATGATTGTTTGTTTCCTCGCTGTCGGTGATCTTAACGGTGGAAACAATGCGGTCGGAGCCGTCGGCCGCGGTAGTAAAGCCGCTTCGCGTGTGGTTTTTGTCATAGATCGGTTTGCCCGGGATATCCTCCTTGGTTTCGATCTGAACAAGAGGAAGGTGAGTACAAAACACGCCGCTGTCATGGTCGGTGCAGGCTGGCTTTGTCTTAGCGGATAAGTGCTGATGCACGCGCGGAGCCTCCTGCCGCACATATATGGCGGCGGCAAAGCCGGCGAACAAAACCGCAAGGCATAGGATAATGCCGATTATCTTTTTTTTCATTCACACACCGCCTTCCTCGTTAATTGGTGTAGGTTATTCTTCAAAGCACTCCTCAAAGGGATGGTTTGTCATTCTGGCTACTCTGCGGAGAACCGCGGACTTGCGGTTGAGCCCCGCCTCGCGGACAAAGTAGTTTGTCATACTGTACCGAAGGTATTCGTCATCGCCGGAATAAAGCAGCCTGTATCCGCTTTTAAGCCACGCTTCATCGGAAAGCTCGGTTCTCCTTGAATACGGATATGCCATTGAAGTCGGAGTTGAGTTAAAATACCTGCGGAAATTTGCCGCGGTATCGGCATAGTCCTTTTGAGCTATCGGCAGGTAGGTTTCGAGCGTGTCGCCTTCCTTTGTCGAGGCGCCGCACCTGCCGTCGTGCAGAAAATAATGCTGCTTGTTAGTATGGCTGATGATCTCGACCGCGCCCGAATCCGACATTTCGGCAAGCTCCTGCCAGGTGCAATACGGCGCTTCGCTTTTTGAGCGAGCGTCCGGCGCGACGGTCGCGTTGTCGATCTCATATCCGATGACCGAAAGCGACGCCTTCATTTTGTACTTTTTCAAAAGCGGCCAGGCTCGTTTATAAACGCCGTATTTGCCGTCGTCGATCGTGATTACTACGGGCTTTCCCGGCATTTTGCCCTTACCGCTGAGATAATCAATAAGCTGCTCGGTTGTGATCGTCGTATAACCCTTGGCGCGAAGCCACTTAAGGTCGCTTTCAAATTCATCCGCGTAAACGGCGTATTCGTCAAAGGCGACTCCCGAGTCAAGGTCTTTTTTGGTGACAAACTCGTGGTACATCAACACCGGCACGCCGAATACGCTTCCGGGATTATACCCTGTGCCTCTCGGCTCGCTGAGGCCGCTGCGCATATCACCCCTGACAGCGCGGACGCGGTAGTGCCAGCCGAGCTTTTGATCCGTATGTTCGTCGTAAAAATACGGTTCGTCAGAGGTAAAGACATGCTTATAGTCGCCGTCGGCGGAAGCCGAGCGCAGAAACTCGTAGGTACAGTCCTTCTGCGGCTTTACCGAAACCACTGCGGTATATTTGTCCATAGCCGTAACGGAGTAGATAACAGGCGTGTCGGGCGCCTTGGGCTGCTCGGCGGAGTTCTCCGCTGAAACAGTCAGCGTGCTTTCGAGCGCGTCAGAAACGCCGCCTTCGCCAATGATTTCCAGCTTATAGCTGTAAGTGCCGCTGTTATGTACATACCGGTCGGTGTAGCCGGTTTCGTCGCCGCCGGAGTCAAAAATGAACTTGTAGTCGCTGTCCTTGGGTGCGCGCCTGTACAGGCGGTAGGTCTGAGCCTCGTCGCTTTTATTCCAGCTTATGACCGCCGCGCCCTTCTTAAGACTTACGGAAAGCCCTTTGGGAGCCTGCGGCTTTTCTGAACATGAGGCAAAGAAACAGCATACAAGCAGAAGCAACGCTGTAATACGTTTCATATCAGTTGGACACCTCGTCGTTTTGCATTACGATATTGACGTACTCGATACCGCCTATATTGTAGAGCGCGTCGGTAAGGGTGCCGTGCTCTTCCTCTACCTTTCTGAGCCGGTTTGCGTTTATCTCGTAAATGAATTCAATAGAATCCTCGTCGGTATTTCTCACACGCAAAATCGCCTTGCGCTTAAATACCGAAAACATATAAGCCTGAACAGCCGACTGGCGGCTGCGCGAGCCTCTGATGATAACGAGCATACGATTGTCGCTTTTGATAAGCCCGAAGGTAAGCAATACCAAAAATGTCACTGCGCTTCCGACGGCGGCAACGATATAATCGCCAACGCCGCAGCAGATTCCGGCGATGACCGTCCAGAAGATATAAACAGTGTCGCGGCTGTCCTTTATAGCGGTACGAAAGCGGACGATAGAGAGCGCACCGACCATACCCAGAGAAAGCGCGATATTGTTGCCGATGACCGTCATTACAGTACCTGTGAGCACCGTCATGACCACAAGCGATGCGTTGAACTTTTTGCTGTATATAGTTCCCCTATGAGTTATCATATAGGAAACAAATATGAAAACGCCAAGTACTGCCGATACCAGTACGTTAAAGATTATACTCTCGAGGCTGAGCTCGCCTGTCATCTGAAAAAGATTAAATAGCTTGTCTTTCATTTTCGAATCTCCTTATATATGGGTTTGATACGCGTTTTGTCTTGCCAGAACATACTTGCTGACGGACAGCTCGCTTTTGTCTATACAATTTATCATGCTCTGAATATAATTCAGAAGTAAGCCATTGAACTTGACCTCAAGCACTGCGTCGTAAGGGTCGAGCACGGGATTCATATTCAAATGCTCCGAAAACAGATCAAAACAGCTCTCGGTAGCTACGATTTGGTTGTCAAAGGTGACCCGTATTTTGTTTTCCTTTGCGATAAAGGCCTTGCGGTTATACTGAACTATCGTCCGCGGGATATAGGCGCGCGTCCTCATCAGCCCGTAAACCTCCGCGGCAAACGGGTTATTGTAATCAAGCAGCGGGCGGTAGTCGCCGTCGATCAGGCTTAGCGCGTCGCGGCGGCTTACTCTTAGCGAGCGCTTGAGCTGGCGCGCGCCCTGCTTTTGCTTCATTTCAAGCATGGCGAAATCCTGCTTTGGATCATAGCACCGAAGGCGAAGCTTCCTTCTCAACTCAACGCCTGCCTGCTTTTCAAAAAAATCGGTATCGTACGGCGTGTCAAAGTATAGCGAGCGAACTGCATATCCGTTAATGCCGTTATGAGGATCCTGCGCCATCACCTTTTCAAGCCTTGAGCTTGTGCTGCGGAATTCGGCAATACTAATCAGGAATTTCTTCTCTTCTCTAAGAACCTTATTCAAACGATCACCACCTCGTAAAACGTGCGGACATCGCCCCCCGAGTACAAGGTGATGTCATTTTTATACTACAGAAATCTTATCTATAAAGAAAAAACCGGCTGCAATCTTTTTAGAATGCAGCCGGTCGATCATACGTTGGTAAAACGCTTCAGATACCTGAGCTTTGCGTCCCTGTTTTTCAACAGGTTTGCCTATTATTTATTTTATTACATAAAGCGCGTTCGGCTTCTTTGTATTTAAGGCTATTCATTTTGCTTGATGAATATTCCGAAAACGCTGTCACGGCTGAAAAAAGAGCCTGACGCTCAAAAATAATATACTGTATTTTATCATGTCGAGTCGAATTTTGCAATAGGAAAAACAACCAAGTTAAAGCGCAACAGCGCGATAATTACAAGTAAATTCGCCGGACAGGAAAGCGTAACGCAGAATATCTCAGAGAACGCTCCGTTTTTCCTCGTAAAGCTTCTTATCCGCCTTTATGACCATGTCAAAGAAATCCGTAACGACCTCGGGATGACCGGACACACCGCCGAAGCTACAGCCAAAGCTGTCCTCTATTCCGCTTACACGAACCTTTGAGAACTTATCGTTCAATTCGTCGAGCTTAGCGCTAAACGAGGCGTAATCCTGACCGCGCGAAACGATGAGGAATTCATCTCCGCCGTAACGGTATATGTCCTCCTTCTCGAAGCACTCAAGCAGAATGTTCGCAAACGCCTTCAGAACCTCGTCGCCGCTTCTGTGTCCATAGGTATCGTTTACTGACTTGAAGCGGTCTATATCGCCCATAGCGAGACAAATATCGATGCCGAGGTATTCGGGAATGGACTGACTGAGAGCGTAACGGTTACGCAGCTGAGTCAAGGCGTCGTGGTTAGCGATGACCTCCAGCGATTCGTTGAGTCGAACCGTCTCGATTTTTTGCTCAATATAGCTTACAGTTGTCTGATAAATGACCACGGTACCGCCTACCGAGATAATACCCATCATAAAGAAATTATACGGACTGATCATTCCCGGCTTTATAAAAACATCCATCACGATATATGCAGCCGTGTACGAGCTGAGTATAATTATCGCGGAAATAAGAGGACGAAGCCTTATAAACAATACCGCGATCAGTATAACGGTGAAGAAGGTTATGATCTGCTCGCCGCGGATATAGGTTTGAAGCGAAGCCATAAAGCCCCATACAAGAAGCAGGCTTATATAAACGCCGGAAAAAACATTGATCGCTATATGGTGGATCATAATATCCTCTTTACGTCTGAAATATCTTGAGAAAATAAATCCGAAAATGCAAAGCACTATACTTGACGCAACATTAATGATCGAGCCGAGACTGTTTGGATTAAATATATTCTCGGAATGCGACAGCTTCGATATGATAAAAACAATAAGGCTTACAGACTGAATAATGCACTCCACCAGCGATACATAATATACGGTTTTGAGATTCAGCATATCGATCTCACGGTCGACCGCTTTCTTGTGCTTTGGGAAAAGCCGCTGTTTTATATTCTTCGAAAATTCTTTCATTATCTACACCTCTTTTACCTATTATCAAAATGAGATAATCAAAGCTCCATATTGAGCTCCTGTACGCGTCTGACCTCTTCCTCGTCGTTCAAAAAAGCCTGAACGATCAGGGGATCGAAATGAGTTCCCGAATCCCTGCGGATTATTTCAAACGCCTCATCAACGGAGAAGGGCTCCTTGTAGCTTCGGCGCGAAACCAATGCGTCGAACACGTCGGCTACAGCCATTATGCGGGCGGAAAGCGGAATTTCCTTGCCCTTTAGCCCCTTGGGATAGCCCTTACCGTTCCATTTCTCATGATGGTAGGTAGCCAGGTTCTTGGCTTCTGTCAGGTATTCCGACTCCTTACCTACCGTGTCGACGACCTTGTCGATTATTTCGCCGCCCGCTGTTGTATGGCTCTGCATGATCTTGAATTCCTCATCGGTGAGCTTACCGGGTTTGTTTAAGATAGTATCGGAGACCTTTATTTTGCCGATATCGTGCAAAGGCGCGGAATGAATGACCTCGCTTATAAACTCATCGGTCAGCTCTTCGGCATAAATACCGTCTTTTTTCATCTGGCGAAGGATTATCTCGCAGTAGAGCGCCGTCTTAAGCACGTGGTCGCCGGTACATTTATCACGGCTTTCGACCATATTTGCAAGCACAAACACAAGCCCGTTTTGCAGGCGGACTATCTGCTCGCTCTTCTCCTCTACCTCGTTAATATAGCGTACAGTATCTGAGGTCGTCCGCTTATAAGCGTCATACAGGTATTCGATCTCATCGCCCGTACATATCCCGAGCTCGTCTATCATTTTAAGGCTTTCCTCACGCGACTGAGGTGTGTCGTAAACAAAGTGATTTGCCGCGTCGGCGATAACATTTACCGGCCGCACGATATGCCGCTCGGACATCCAGGCCGCGTAGGTTCGTATCAATATAAGAACTCCGAGGAAGATCGAAATTACCTTGGCTATAAAGGATACTTCGTCGGCATGGAGGTGGCTCATCGATATATCGACGCCGACATAGCATAAGGCGTTTCCGTTTTTATCCTTTACAGGCTTGTATACAGACAGCAGCCAGCCGTTCTCATCGTTGGTTATGTCAACGGGGATATCCTTTCCCTCCATAAAAAGCTTTGAGTATTTTTTTATAGTATCGTCATATTCGATAACCTGTCCGGGATCGTCGCCCTCGACGTCCTTTGTATTGAGATCAAAAACAACGTGGGTGCCGTCCTCCCTGATCTGATAAACATAAATGAACTGAATCTCCGGAGAAGCGTCGCTCACGGTCTGCAAAACCGATTCCGCGGCGATATAATCCGGCGCTCTTTCGCCGTCCCTGAGAAAGCTTTCGATCCGATCGGGATCGATGCTGTTGGCAATGACGCTCGCGGCGTACTCGGCATTGTAAGTATACTCGCTTATCGTCGTATGGTGATACTGAACAACGGCGATACCGATGGCGGACGCGGCTACAAGCGTGGTTGAAACCGCAACCAGCAGGGTCGACTTGTGGCGCAGGGACATACGTCCGCGGATTTTTCGGTTCGATTCCTCAAAAATTCTAACCAAATACCAGTCCTGACGCCCGAGATAGCCTATAAGCTTATGTGGAAGCAGCTTATATATTAGCAGCGACAACGCCGTGACGATGGTCTTGTCAACAATATCGATCAGGAAAACCGACAGCAAATTGGAGAAAAAGTAGCCCATCGGCACCGTTTTGTCAATAGAGGCGGCAAAGTCGACCGCAACGCCTTCGCCGAAGTTCATACCGTAAATAAAACACGTCAGCATTCCGCCAACAACTCCGCCTATAAAAGCGAAAGTCAATACAGCCCAGATTACGTGCGGAAAACGTATAAGGCGAAGCTTCCTTACGAAAGCGACCGCGGCAACAGCAATAAAAACGCTTATTATACAATAGTAAATAGAATCGGGATTGGTTATTGCCGCAACAAGATTCGTCAAAAAGCCAACGGTGATACAAGGTATATATCCGCCTAACAGAGCCGCGAGAATTGTTCCGATATTATCTAAATAAAAAGGAAGCCCCAGCGCTCCGTTAAAGAATATACCGAGATTATTGAGAGCCAGACATGCTGCGACCAGCCCTAAGAGCGAAAGCCATGTGCTTTTTCTGCTGTTTTGTTTCAGTTTAGGCAATAATATCCCTCCAAACAAACACTATCACTTTGATTATATAATATTCCTGAAAATATTACAATCTTTAATCGCATCAAATCGTTCCGTCATATTCAATATAATTGGATTTCAAATTTTGGGCAGAATTACCAATTGCAT
>CACYDK010000128.1 GCA_902773155.1 uncultured Ruminococcus sp. | reverse complement strand
CAACTCGATTTGGATCGACTCCGACGAAAAGGCAAATCCCGACGCGCTTAAGAAGCTCGCCGACGAGCTCTTCTGCACATCCGGGAAAGTCCCCTTCAGTTCCGACAACATGGCCGCGAACGATGCCGTCAGGAAGTTTATTAAGGAAAAAACCAACGGCCTTATCGACCAGGACTTCGGCTTGAGCGCGGATACGCTCTACGCGCTGATAAACACGCTCTATTTCAAGGACATCTGGAGCAGAGGGATCAGAAAGCTAGATACTGTCAACCTTACCTTTAACGGCGAAAAAGACGCTGAGAAAAAGGAGTTTATCAAGGGCGAATACCTCAGAGGCGTTACTCAAAAGACCTCAGACGCCGAGTATTTCTATGCCGAAACCGCTCATGGCTACAAGATGAAGTTCATCCTCCCCAATAAGGGCGTAAGCCTGAAAAAAGCGATGTCCGCGGAAAAGCTCAGCGAGATAAACGCCCGCAAGGATTATGGCAAGGCGGTTATAAACGGAGCAGAGCATTACACAAGGTGCATATTCCCGGGCTTCAAGCTGGACAGCGACACGCCGCTCAAGAGTATTTTCAAAAAGAATAAGGTTCTCGAAAAGGCCTTCTTCGAGTTTTATTCTCCGCTTTCAGACAAGGCGCTGTGCATTTCCGATATCAAGCATAGGGCTGTACTGAGAGTTGACCGCGAGGGAGCAGAGGGAGCCGCCGTTACGATTATGGTATTGGAATGCGCCGCCGCAATGCCGGTGAAGATAAAGGAGTACCATGATTTTGTGCTCGACCGTCCCTTCGGCTTCATAATCACCTCTCCCGACGATGTGATACTCTTTGAGGGACAGGTAACTGATCCTTAATGTAATTACCGGACAGATCGCGAATCTGTCCGGTTTTTCTCTTTACTTTCGGAGTACATTGTGATAAAATACTATCCGGTAAAATAAGGAGATGTAATCAGAATGGATACTTCCGCTATAGTAAACTATATCAGCAAGGTCGAGCTGTTCAGGATATTGCTTCCGCTCGGGCTTGTTTTTTGCGTCGCGAAGGCTCTCGGGCTGATCGCCCGCAAGCTCTCGCTTCCGCAGGTAGTCGGCGAGATCGTCGCCGGAATACTGCTGGGGCCCTGCGTTTTGAACCTTATTAATCTCAGCAATCCGGAGTACGGCCTGTCAATACGCTCGATCGCGGAGATCGGCGTTATCATGCTGATGTTCTCGGCCGGATTAGGCACAAATCTTAAGGAGCTTCTCAAGGTCGGCCCGATCGCGCTTCTGGTAGCGTTTGCCGGAGTTCTTGTTCCCATGGTCTCGGGCTTCGGACTCTACCTGCTGTTCGGTTTCGACAACGGTCACAGGCTTTTTGAGGCTCTCGTGATCGGCACGATACTCGCCGCGACCTCGGTCAGCATAACCGTTCAGGCGCTCAAGGAGTTGGGATACCTGCGCTCTAAGGTCGGTAATATCATACTCAGCGCGGCAATAATCGACGACATTATCGGGATCATCGTCCTCACTCTCGTGATCCGTATCGCGGGAGGCGGAAACGGCGGCGACAATATATGGATCATCCTGCTCAAGGTGTTCCTGTTCTTTGTGCTCGCTTTTGTAGTGGGATTTGCGCTCTTCAAGGGCTTTAAGTGGCTCGAAAAACGCCGTCCTCATACCCGGACGATTCCGATCTTCGCTATGGCTTTCTGCTTTTTCTTCTCGTATATAGCCGAGACCTATTTCGGGATCGCCGACATCACCGGCGCCTACGCTGCCGGAATAATCTTCTGTCAGCTTAAGAGCGCGTCGTATATAGAGGAGAAAATCGACATCTGCCTATATATGTTTTTCGGCCCCGTGTTCTTCGCGAGCGTAGGGCTAAAGACGAACCTTAGCGGAATGAATATGTCGGTGCTGTTCTTTGCGGCGGCAATGACCTTTGTTGCCATGGCTGCCAAGGTCATCGGCTGCGGAGGAGCCGCGAGACTATGCGGCTTCAATACCCCCGACTCGCTGAAAATCGGCGTCGGAATGATGACCCGCGGAGAGGTTGCGCTTATCGTTACGGACAAGGGTATCAACGCCGGAATAATCACAAAGATGGTGAATTTCGCCGTAGTTCCGCTGATCATAGTGTCGTCCCTGCTCACGCCCATCCTGCTTAAGGTTCTGTACGCCCTTTGGAGCGACAACAAGGTTAAGCACATCAGGGACAGAGAATCTCAGCAGAGACAGCTTACCTACCATGAGATGTACACGGACAACGAGCCCGAGGACGTAGTTATTATCAAAACAAAGGTGAAATAATAAAGCGTTTAGCGTGTAATACAAATAAAAACGGGGCTGCCGCGAAAAAAAGCGGCAGCCTCAGCCTTTATGTCAACACCCGCAGCCGGTTTCGAGGCTGTCGGGGTCTATGTCGGCGAGATTGGGCGGGAAGAACTGCTCAACCGGGAAGTCGACCCTCGAGAACATATCGCAGGGATTATCCGTAGAGGTCACGCATTCCTTATCAGGCACGCAGTAATCAAAGGCAGGGATAAGCATCTGCACCGTGCGCTTGAGCTGGACTATTGTAAACACGCCGATCGTAGCGAGCACCGAGCGGGACTGCGACGGAACTATGTCTCCGCACAAATACTCCGTTACGCAGAGCGGAATAGGCGCGCTGGGCATACACGGACTGCTGCACTCCGTCAGACTGGCGGTAAGAGCCATCGGCCGGGCAACCTGAACCTTGGCCGTTGGCAGGCTCGCGTCGCCGGGATCGGTGCAGGAGCTGTCGCTGTCGCTTGTGAATACGGCCACGTTTCCGTTGCCGCCGTATAGGATCACGCGCTTTGCGAATACCGAGAGCCCGTTGACTGTGGTTGGCGCAGAGCCGTTGTTTGTGCTGACATCGAGAACGATTTCGAAATAGAAGGTCATATCGACCGAGTAAAAGCCGCTGTGATATGTCACCGGCTCGACGTTTACCACCGTGTCGATTACGTTCGCCTCGCGGATCCTAACGGAAACCGCGTTGTTGATAACGTTCTGGCTGACTTCGGTAAAAAACACTCTCATTTCCGAGAGACAGTCCTTGTCTCCGCAGGAATCGTAGACCCTGTCGGCGTCAATGCAAAAGCTCTGACTCGCCGACTCCTGCTGAGAGCCGCTCGAAGCGGCGTTCATTCGTGTGCCGTTATAGGGAATATCGGGCATAAGTAATTACCTCCAATTTAGTTGATACCGGTTTGGATAACGCTTGGCGTTTTCCGGTGCCGGTATTAGCGGTCGACCGCCTGTTAACATTACATCATATGGAGGCTTATAATTATTGTGACAGTATTTTTCGTGCGCTTTATGTTAGCGCGAAAGATATGTGAGGAGATAACAATTCGGGCAGACAGTTCGCGAAGCGCGAGCCGTCTGCCCGTTCTGATTCTTATGTTCTTGTATTAGCGAATCATCTTTATGGCCGTTTCGGCTTTGTTGATTATCCTGAGATCGTTATCGTATGTGCACAGCTTTCTCGCCTGCTGAAGATCGACCCATATGTACTCGGCGATCTCCTCCTCCTGAACCTTTACGTTATCGGTAAAGGCCTGAGCGAGAAAGAACACAACGTGCTTTCGTATCTTGCCGAAGGGACAATAGTCGCTGACCTCGCGGAAGCCTTCCTTGATTTCAACGTCGAGGTTAGTTTCCTCCTTAATCTCGCGGATCGCGGTTTCCTCCTCGGTCTCGCCGATTTCGATATGACCCTTCGGAAAGCTCCAGTAGCGGCCGTTGTTGTTTTTTACCAGCAAAATCCGCGTGTTCGACTTGCTCTTGTAAAAGATGATCCCGCCGCAGCTCTTCTCGTTGAGGCATTTGATCGAGGTGAGAGTGGTGTTTTTAAGGTAGCTGAGGCTTGTTCTCAGGTCGGGCTCGTAGTAGGTCGAGCATTCGCTCGCGACGATAACGCGCTCGTCATTGCCGTCGAACACGGCGTTTGCGACGATTATACCGCAGAAAAGCTCGTTTACCGGCTCCTTCGAGAGGACATATGCCTTAGTGCGGCGCGCGTTTTCGCCGACAATATAGCCGTTGTATAAATCGCGCGTAAGCTTTCCGAAAATATTTACCTTAACCTTATCCGCAAGCACAGTCCTCAGCTCCTTTCGTTTATTATTGTAAGAGCGCTGTTAGATCAGAGCGTTCATCGCGTCGACCTGAATCGCCGTGGCGGCGCTCATTACGCCGTTAACAAAGATAACGTCGTCGATTTCGTTTTCAGCGCAGAATTTTTTAAGATTGCCCGACCAGCTTCTGAAATCGATCGAGTAAACGGTCGAGTAGTTGTATGTGAAGAACGGAACTATGGCGTTTCCGTAGCTCTCGTGAACAACGGCGATCTTTCTGTCCTCAGCCTGCTTGCTCTCGCTGGTGATGACCTCAAGCGGGTTGTCTCCGCGCAGGAACACTCCGTATGTGAGCGTGCCGGCCTCGGCGTATTCGTAATAAACGCTGTCGTAGGTGTCGGTGTTTCCGGAATCGTCCGTTATGTCATTGGAAACCTCATAGGGGAGGGTCCAGTAGTGAACGGCGTCGGTATTGAGCGAAAGCTCGGTCATCTTTACAAAGGTGCCGGTAAAGCCCTCGATAATGTTCTCGTCCCATTTTGAGAGGTCGGGAACCTTGAGTCCGTTCTGCTTTGCGAAGCCCTTGTAGGCGTAGTAGGCGCCCAAACCGGTCCAGTGGTGGTCGGAATCGAAGTATACGTATTCGTTACAGTGCTTCGAGAGGTAGTTGTAGATGTTGACGGGCTTGACGTCCTTGCTCATCGCGGCGTAGGCGGTTTTCATAAAGCCAGCCTGAGAGAGCGTGGAAGCTCCGTCCTCAGTGTTTTTGAGTCTTGAGGGGAGTCCCATCTCGGTGTGATTGGGAACGATCATACTGTATACGTTTACGTCCTTGCCGAGCGACTTCTTAGCCGAGTTGACCATCTTGGCGTATTCCTTGGCTCTCTCGTCGCTTCCGTAGAAGAGCTCGAAGGCCTTTTTGTTCCAGATGTAAAGTCCGCCGCTTAGCTCGCCCTTGGATTTCTTGTCGTCCTTTATCTCGGGCTCAATGTAGATCTTGGGATCGTTTACGTCGGTCTTTTTTACCTTGGTTTTACTTGCCGAGGTCTGCTCGACTTCGGTGCTCTTTGTAGCGGTCGGTATAGTGTTTCCGCCTTTTCCGGACGAGCAGATACAGCTGAATACCGAGGAGATGAGCGCAATGATCAGCGCGAGAATAACGAGCCCCGTTGCAACGATTATAATTCTGTTTCGGGTGCGTCTGCGGTTGCGCCTTCTTCTGGGCGGCTGCGATTCGTGCCGGCTCCTGCCTTGATAAGGCGCGGCGGTACGGCCTCTTCTCTGATATGTAGAGGTGCGGTTCCCTCTGTAATTTCTGTTATTATAGTAAGCCAAAATAATTCCCCCATTTGCGCAGGAGGCGCTCTCCTGCCTATACGCCTTTAATTATACACCATAACTTGCGTGTTTACAACGCTTTTTTTAGTTTTTCTACTAAAAATTCAAATTTTGATCCGCGGGTGTGAGTTTTTGATTTTGTTTTGTACTTGCAAGCTCGGCTAAACTATGGTAGAATGTTTTTTGGCAAAATGAGATAACCTATGGAGGTATAGATTATGGAATATACATTTTCAGACAGAACAAACAACCTCAAGCCCAGCGCTATAAGGGAGATTTTTAAATACGCGGCCGACCCGACGGTAGTTTCGCTTTCGGCCGGCAATCCCTCACCGGACGCGTTTCCCGCAAAGGAGCTCGAGGAAATCTCTGCGCGCCTTTTTAAGGAAAATCCGATAGCGCTTTTGCAGTACAGCGTTACAGAGGGCTACGCTCCGCTTCGCGCTCATCTAAAAAAATATATGAGCGAGAAATACTCGGTCGGAACAGAGCTTGACGATATTCTCATCACCACCGGCGCTCAGCAGATCATGGACTTCGCCACAAAATCACTCGTCAACGAGGGCGACGTGATCATCACCGAGGCTCCGAGCTTTATCGGCTCGCTTAATTCGTTCAGAGCCTATAACGCCAAGCTCGTAGGCGTTCCCGTCGAGAGCGACGGAATGAACATGGAGCTGCTCGAGGAGGCGCTTAAAAACAACGACAGGGTTAGATTTATCTATACCATCCCCAATTTCCAGAATCCCTCCGGCGTTACAATGAGTATGGAAAAACGCGAAAAGCTCTACGAGCTCGCGAAAAAATACAACGTGCTCATCCTTGAGGACAACCCCTACGGAGACCTCCGCTACAGCGGTGAATTCCTCCCGGCGATCAAGTCGCTCGATACGGACGGCCGCGTGATATACGCCGGAAGCTTCTCAAAGGTTATTTCCCCCGGAATGAGAGTAGCCTACACCATCGCGCCTCAGCCGATCATTCAGAAGATGACGGTTTGCAAGCAGGGCAGCGACGTTCATACCAATATCTGGTCTCAGATGGTATGCTATGAGTTCCTGACAAAATACGACTTCGAGGCTCACCTCGACCGGCTCAGGAGCATCTACAGGGAGAAGGCTAAGTTCTGTATGGATCTGCTCGATAAATACTGCGCTCCCGAAATCACCTATGATAAGATCGACGGCGGACTCTTTATCTGGTGTCGCGTCCCGAAGGGCGCGAATATGCCCGAATTCGTGAAGAAGGCCATCGAAAACAAGGTCTGCGTCGTTCCCGGAAACGCATTCCTCACCGACGAAAAGGACGAGACCGACGGCTTCAGGATCAACTTCTCAACTCCGACCGACGAACAGCTCGAAAAGGGCGTCAGGATCCTCGGCGAGCTTGCCAAAACATACAAGTAAGAGGTAATACAATGGAAAACGAAAAGAAAAAGGTCGCGCTGAGCCTTATACAGCCCAGCGGCACCATAACGCTCGGAAACTATCTGGGAGCGATCAGAAACTGGGTAAAAATGCAGGATGAATTTGACTGTGTTTTCGCTCTTGCGGATCTACACACGATAACCGTGCGCCAGGAGCCTGCTCAAATGCGCAAGAACATCCTCGACGCCTACGCCTCGATACTCGCCTGCGGAATCGACGTCGAGCGCACGCTGTTCTTTATTCAGAGCCACGTCCCGACTCACGCCCAGCTTGCGTGGATCCTGAACTGCTATACACAGTTCGGCGAGCTTTCCCGTATGACGCAGTTTAAGGACAAGAGCGCTAAGCACGCCGATAATATCAATGCCGGTCTCTTTACATATCCTGCGCTTATGGCGGCCGACATCCTGCTTTAT
>CACYDK010000127.1 GCA_902773155.1 uncultured Ruminococcus sp. | reverse complement strand
TTTTTAGCCCGGAAGAAGGCCTTCGATTGTGCGTAGTTGCCTTTATTGCTCCAAACGCGAAAAATATCAATATTGTAATTGCAAGAGGGGCGTATTTGTGGTATATTTATGGTGTATTGCTATGCGGCCAAGCGCTCGCGAAAGGAGAAATAAAAATGTGCGGTATATGCGGATTTACCGGAGAAATTGTCGACAGAGACGCGGTCATAAGGAATATGACCGAGGTCATTACCCACCGCGGCCCCGACTCGGACGGATATTTCTCGGATGATTATATAAGTATGGGCTTCCGCAGGTTGAGTATTATCGACCTCGAGGCCGGTCATCAGCCGATTTATAACGAGGACAAAACCCTTGTTCTCACCTTTAACGGCGAAATCTACAACTATAAACAGCTTAGAAGAGAGCTTATCGAGGCCGGTCATAAGTTCTCGACCGAGGCCGACAGCGAGGTGCTGGTTCACGGCTTCGAGCAGTGGGGGGAGGATCTGCTTCCCAGGCTGCGCGGTATGTTCGGCTTCGCTATTTACAATACCAAGGACAGGAGCCTTTTTGTTGCCCGCGACTTTTTCGGGATCAAGCCTATGCACTACGCGGTCGTCGGCAACAATCTGATCTACGGAAGCGAGATCAAAAGCATACTTGAGCACCCAAAATACGAGAAGCGGTTCAATACCCACGCGCTCGATACCTATCTTTCCTATCAGTACGCGGTTCCTCCCGAGACGTTTTTTGAGGGGATTTACTGCCTCATGCCCGGCCATTATATGACCTTTAAGAAGGGCGACGTCCAGACTGTGCGCTATTTTGAGCCGAGATTCAGACCCGACGAGAATATGACCGAGGAGGACGCCGTAGACAAGATCGAGGCCGTTTTTGAGAATTCCGTAAACGCTCACAAAATCGCCGACGTTGAGGTTGGCTGCTTCCTCTCGAGCGGAGTTGACTCGAGCTACGTTTCAACTTATTTTGCCGACCAAAAAACCTTTACCGTCGGCTTTGACTTCGGCGAGCATTACAACGAGATCTCTTGGGCGCAGAACCTCTCGAAGCTTATCGGCGTCGAGCATCATACCCACCTTATCTCGAGTGAGGAGTTCTGGGACGCCGTCCCGACCGTGCAGTATCATATGGATCAGCCTCTCGCCGATCCAAGCTGTATCGCTCTCTACTTTGTCTCCCGACTTGCGAGCGAATACGTAAAGGTAGTTCTCTCCGGCGAGGGAGCCGACGAGCTCTTCGGCGGCTATACATGCTACAACGACCCGAGAGTTTTCAAGGTTTATCAGACCCTCGTTCCCTATTGCGTCAGACGCGCGATCTGTAAGCTTGCCAAGAAGCTCCCGGATATCAAGGGTCGCGATTACCTTATCAGGGCGACGCATCCGCTTGAGAAAAGATACATCGGAAACGCGTTTATGTACGATTACGACGAAAAGCGCGAGCTCCTCAGAGACCCGTCTATAGCCACAAGACCGCAGAGGCTGACGCGCAGGATCTTCAACCGTACGCGTCATCAGGACGACGTTACCCGTATGCAAACTCTCGACATAAATATGTGGATGGTCGGCGATATTCTGCTCAAGGCCGACAGAATGTCGATGGCGAATTCGCTCGAGCTTAGAGTGCCCTTCCTCGACAAAGAGGTGTTCAAGGTCGCTTCAACTCTCCCCACAAGGCTGCGCTGCAACAAGCATAACACAAAGTACGCTATGCGTAAGGCCGCCCTGCGTCATCTGCCCGTAGAGACCGCCGAAAAGGAGAAGCTCGGTTTCCCGGTTCCGACCCGCGTATGGCTTCGCGACGAGCATTACTATAACGTGGTCAAGGAGGCCTTTGACTCCGAGACCGCTCATAAATTCTTCAACAGCGACATCCTCATCGCCTGGCTCGACGAGCATTTCAGCGGCAAGGAGGACAACAGCCGCAAAATCTGGACGGTATATGTGTTCCTGGTATGGTACAACATCTACTTTAACGAGAACGAGCCTAAGGTCAAGAAGCCGCGCAATCACCTTGTCGAGCTCAAGGCTAAGGCTGAGGCTCGCCGCGAGCTTGCCAGAAGAAAGGCCGCGATCGCCAAGGTGCAGGCCGAGCTCGCCTCTCAGGACGGTATCAGCGACGACGGCTACGCCTACAACAGCGCCGAGGACGTCGAGGGAGCCTTTGACGAGGATATGTCGATCGCCTCGCGTTTCCAGTCTCTCCAGAACAGTATAATCGGCGAGATCCCCGGCGAGGAGCTAACTCCGCTCCAGCAGGCCGAGCAGGTCGCGATGGAGACTGTTCCCGACGAGGATGAGGAGCATATTATCGAGGAGGACGGCTCCGACAGCTTCGACGAGCCTGCCGAGGAATACGTTGACATAACAAAGCAGTCCGAGATTACCGACAACGAGGGTATAATCCGCGACGATGTGATCGACAGCATTATTAACGATATGGATACCTTCCTTGACGAATAACATCGTTTTGTTTTCGAAGGAAAGGGGACTTTGGACATTATGGAAAAATATCAGGATCTAACCGAAAAAACAATAAAAAAGAACCTCGTTTTTGACGGACGGGTTCTGCACGTGTATAACGACGAGGTCAGCCTTCCGGACGGCAACCGCGCGATGCGCGAGATCGTCGACCATCAGGGCGGAGTGTGTATCGGCGCGCTGACAGAGGATAACGAGCTCTATTTTGTGCGCCAGTTCCGCTACGCTTATAACGAGGTCACGCTTGAGCTTCCGGCCGGAAAGCTCGAAAAGGGTCAGACGCCGCTCGAAAACGGAAAGCGCGAGCTGCTTGAGGAGACGGGCTGTATCGGCTACAGCTACGTATCGCTCGGCGCGCTCTATCCCTCGACAGGCTACACCAACGAGATCATCCATCTCTACGCCTGCCGTGTAAAGAGCGTCGGCGATATGCGCCCCGACGAGGACGAATTTCTCAACGTCGAAAAAATACCGCTCGAAAAGGCGGTTGAGCTCGTGCTCAATAATATGATCCCGGACTCAAAGTCGCAGGTGCTTATTCTTAAGCTCGACGCGCTTCTGCGCGCCGGAAAAATCTAAGGCAACACCGCCTGAATTATGCGGTATTGCCCTAAGGAGGAAGGGTATGCGAATTTTTCGCTCTCCCGAAAAATCAACAGATCCCACAGCCGTCGCGCTCGGCTTTTTCGACGGAGTACATCTTGGCCACCGCGCCGTGATCGGCGCCGCCGCCAAATGCCGCGCCGAGGGACTTTGCCCGGCGGTTTTTACCTTCAGCTCGCCTCCAAGGTCGAAGAAGGACGCCGAACAGCTTACCGATTTCGATGAGAAGCTTATCCTGTTCGAAAAGCTGGGGATAGAGCGTGTTTACGCTCTTGACTTCGAAGAAATCAAAAACAAGACCCCCGAGGAATTCGTGATCGAAATAGTCAAGGGAGCGTTTAACGCCCAAAAGGTTTTCTGCGGCTTTAACTTCCTTTTCGGATGCAGAGGCGCAGGGAACACCCGGACTCTTAAGGCGATCGGCGAGAGGATCGGCATAGAAATAGGCGTCGTCGAGCCGGTTTTGGTCGACGGCGAGGTAGTGTCCTCAACTCGGATTCGCTCGCTGCTCAGGGAGGGAGAGATCGAAAAGGCTAACGTCCTGCTTGGACACGATTTCGGCCTGAGAGCCAAGGCGGTCGAGGGAAGGCATATCGGCACCTTGATGGATACCCCGACGATTAACCTGGAGTTCGGCAAGGGCAGAGCCCTCCCGAAATTCGGAGTCTACGGTTCGGTCGTTACCTTTGACGGCGAAAAATACGCCGGGGTCACAAATATCGGGGTAAGGCCTACGGTGGGCGACAACAACGCCCCGAATTGCGAGACGTTCATCCCGGGCTACAAGGGAGGAGCGCTTTACGGCCGCGAAATAGACGTCCGCCTTAAAAGCTTCATCCGCCCCGAGCGCAAGTTTTCGTCCCTTGATGAGCTCAAATCGGCTATACAGAGCGACGCGGAAAAGGCATATCAATTGACAGTGGACAGTTGACAATGGACAGTTGACAATTGATAATGACGGTCGGGATGGAGTCCCGGCCGTCATTGTTCAGCTCAGTTTTCAATAAGCTTTACCGCTACCGCGGTTATGTCGTCGTCGTGAGCGGCTTTTCGGCGGTCCATCGCTTCTTTTACGACCGTTTTTGCGAGATCGGCGCAGGTTCCCTCGTCAAAATCGCGGATTATCTTTTCCAGCCACTTATCATCTCCGGCAATTGCTCCGTCGGACAGCATAACTACAACATCTCCTCCCGAGAGCTTTACGCTCTCCTTTGAAAATTTTACATCTCCGATAATTCCTACCGGAAGCGACTCGGCAGCTCTTTTCAGGAGTCTGCCGTTCTTTTTTACATAGCTGAACGGAGCTCCGGCCTTGTTGAACACAGCCTTTCCGCTGAATAGATTTATCTTCATAAGGTCGACGGTCGACAGGCTCTCGTCCTCGCTTTTTACCATCAGCGCGGAATTCACTACCTGAAGTGCGCAGTCCTCGTCAAGCCCGGCCTTCAGCAGTCTTGTCAGTATCGAAACTGTCATATTGCTGTCGACCGCCGCCCGGCCTCCGGTGCCCATCCCGTCGCTGATCAGCGCTACAAAATCGCCGAAGCCGTTTGAAAAGCAGTTTACGCAGTCGCCGCAGAGCTTTCCGCCGTTGCAAACGTGCTGAAATACGCCAACCTCAATATCGTAAACCGGAACCTCGTTCAAAACCACGCGCTTCTGACTTCCGATCTCGCTTATGAGCGGCGTGTCGAAGCACCGTCCGCATACCGCCGAAAGCTCCTTTGCGAACACGCTCTTTTTGACGGGTCTCCTGCCTCCGAGCCTCAGCTCAAGCGACATTCTTCCGCTTTCGTCGAGCATACAGCCGCACTCCATAACCACATAGCCCTGAGCGTGCAGATGTTCGGTTACACGGCCGGCCGTGTCGCTGTCGTAACGCCTGAAATCCCGGAATTCTCCGGCAAGGTTCCCGAGAATCTCCGAAAGCCCTGAGAACTGTCCCGCTACGAGCGATCGTATCTGCGCAACGCGCTCGCTCGCCTCGATGCCGCCCAGATAGTCGCTGTAGCTTCGGCTTACGCTGTCCGCAAGCTCTATTGCGCGGCAGCATTTTTTTGAGAAAAGAGTTTCAACGTCGTTTTCCGTAACAAAGCCCTGAGACCTTAAGGGAGCCGACAGCCTTGTAAAATCCTGTTTTGTGGCGGCTTTGCGGCGCTCGTAGCAGTAGCCCCTGAGTCCGCACCCGGCGCAGACCTCCTCGGCGGCAGTCTCATAAACGTATTCCACGCTCGGAGCGTAGAGCTTTTTTAGCCTGCGGCTCACGCTGTTCACACATCCGCTCACGTTTTTGAGCGCGTTTGAGGCGTAGTCGAGGCGCATGACCACCGAGCTTTTCAGGGATTCCTCGCCACGAGTGTTCTCATCGGGCAGAAAAAACGGAGTGACGAACCGCTCAAGCTCCCTCGGAAGAAGCATAAACGCCGCCGAAGCGATTATAGTTTCCGCGAAAAGCGGAAGTATAAGCTCGCTTTTCCCGGTCGAAAGCAGCATAACAGAGTTGCTGATCACAAAGCCTATAGCCACGCCGAGCTTCCCGATCGGTGCGAAAAGGCCCGACACCAGCCCGCCGAAGCTGTAGCCCGCGCAGAGAAACGCCATTGACGTCTCGCTGATCCCGAAAATCGCTCCCGTAGCCGCTCCCGAGATCGCGCCTCCGGCCGCCGAGCCGTAGCGCGCTGAAATCAGGATGACCATCACAGCCAATATCCGGCCGAGCGAAACGTGCTCGAGCTCAACGCTCCCGAGTGACAGCAGACAAACACAGCCGGTAAGCACCACGTCGGCGAGCTCTGCCGTCGAAAAGGTGGAGATACGTCTTTTTGATGAGAACAAAAACAGCGTGCGCTCCATAAAAAACGCCGTTCCCGCCGAGAACAGAGCCTCGACGGTCACTGTAGTAAAATCCGCCAGGGTGCTTGTGCTCACGAAGGTCAGCGCGATCCCCGAGGCGAAAACCGGGAGAAACGCAAGTCCCGGCGCGAGAAGCAGGGAGCCGGAGATCGCCTTTATATCCTGCACAAGCCAGCGCACGACAGCCACGGCTATGACCACAGCCACGTACCGAAAGCTGTCGGCAGGTCTCAGGATTATGTATCCAACCGTCGTTCCAAGCGCGGCGTAAAAAAGCTGCTTTCGCGGAGCTGCCGCGACGTAGCTCGCCCCGAACGGCGCAAGGGTGGAAAAAATCATCCCCCTGCATACCACAGCTCCTATCAGAAAATAAACCGCGTGCTTTACAATCGTTTTAAACAGGGCGAGGTTAGTTTGCTCGTATTTAGACATTCCTTTTTCAGCGTTCATTCTTTTCAACTTCCTTATAATAATGTAACACTATTATAAGTACGCTGCGCCTAAAGATTTGTCGGAATGTGGAAAAGGTGAAAAAATTCTGATTCAGCCTGGATAAATACCGTATATTTCATATATTGACAAGGCTTTTAGTTTTTAGTATAATGAAGTGCAAAGTCGAAAATTATGGCGATTATACAATAAGGAATGGAGATAGTTTTATGCAGCTTACCGGCGCAGAAATAATCTGCGAATGTCTTATCGAGCAGGGAGTCGACACCGTTTTCGGTTATCCCGGCGG
>CACYDK010000126.1 GCA_902773155.1 uncultured Ruminococcus sp. | reverse complement strand
GAGTGTACTGGCCGTTAACAATTACAGTCGACGAGCCGTAGCCGTTCGAGGTCAGGTTTGAGTTGCCTGTACAGTTATTGAACGACCATACCTTTCCCGGCTTGATCACCGAACCGTTACAGGAGCTCAGCGCGAGAGCCATATTGTTTGTACCGATCTGTGTATTGTAAGAGGTAGAGGTTGCGGTAGAGAGACCAACAATATTCTTTTTTAGAAAATTAATATCGATCTTCGGCTTTGTGATATTAACCTTCGCGTCCAGGTTATATGTTTTTTTATCTGAGTTCAACGCTTTTGTAACACGGGCTGTGAGCTCGTCTGTATCGACCAAGGCGCCGTCTGTTCCTTCCTTGTACTCGAAGCGCTTTTTCGAGAAGGGGTGGAATTTTGTTATTTCAGCGTTTTGTGGTTTTATGTTGGCTTTTTTTGCGAAGATCTTTACTGCCTTTGCGACAGTATCGTCCTTGAGCTCGTACTCGAGGGCGAAATCCTTTGTGCCGTCCTTTGTTGTGGAGGGCTCGCTGTATTCGGTAGCCTCGGTCTCCTCGGACTCGTCGTAAATCCACTGATCCTTAAGGCTGTAGATTTTTGCGGAATTCAGAGCCTTGTCATAGTTAAAACTATAGCCGAAGTCGTTTTCGGTAAGTGTCTGGCTCTTGTTGTTAGCGTTAAGCGTGAGTTCCTTGGAAGTAACCGCGCTCATACGGTTGTTCTCGAGCTTTTTTCTGGCTTCATCCTCGGAGAGACCGCTGATATTTATTCCCGAAACACTCAGCTTCTGCGAAAACTTGAAGGGTTGAGCCTTCTTTTCGTCGCGGTATTCGTTGTATTTTACTATTCCGATAGTCGCGGCGATCGCGCCGATTATAACCACAGCGATGATCCCGATAATTGCTATACGGGCTTTTTTAACCGGTTTCTTTTTAGCTTTTTGAGTATTCTGTTCTGCTGTTTCTGCGTGCTTCGGCTTTTTTGAATCCGCCGAGTGTGCGAGCTTGCTTCCCATAATAATCAATGGCCTTTCTGCTCACAGTATGATGATCCCGTCTCTGCCGTGAGCTAGCAGGCCGGTTTATAAATAAAAGAGTTAAATCTATGCCTATTATTCTAATATATTTTTGAAAAAATTCAAAGATGTAAATTATTCATACTTCACAAATTTCAAAAGAAAATTTCGTGCAAAATTACCAGTCAAAAGTCCGCTTTTCCCATTTATCTGCCGTGAAGTTTCCGTCTTATACGCGAACAGGGTAAAGTAGGCCGGAATAAAGAGGTAACGATAATATTAGATATTGACACTTTCTTTATATGGGTTTATAATGTATTTGTGTAATTATACTAAGTAGGTGCATTATGAGAATACGTATAAACACTAAGGCTTTTCTTGTTGTGATAATTTTCATTCTTCTTCTCCTTTTGGGCGGAGGAGTGTTCTTCCTGTACACAAATTTTCTGAAGCCTACCGACGCTACAAAGGTTCCATACGAGGCCGACGTGACGGAATACGTTGTTGATAAAAGTGATTCCGGGGACAGCGCGCTGATAAATAACCCCATAGATTTCCGCACTTTGCAGAAGCGTAATTCCGAGGTAGTAGCGTGGATTTCCGTGCCGGATACAAACATCGACTATCCTATTCTCCGTTCGCTGAGCCGCGACGATTTTTATCTGCACCACGATATAGACGGCGACTATCTTTACGCCGGTTCTATTTATATGGAGTACTGCAACGCGCCCGAATTCGACGACCGTGTAACTGTGCTTTACGGCCACAATATGATGGATGGTTCGATGTTTGCAAATCTGCACAAATTCGAGGACAAGAGCTTTTTTGATAAGCATGACAGATTCTATATTTATACGCCCGGCCACAAGCTGACCTACGAGGTCGCTTCCGCGTATATATACGACGACCGGCATATTATGAACACCTTCAATTTTGATAATGATAAGGAATTTAAGGAATATTTGAGTTCTGTAGAGAACCCGCGCTCAACTAATTACAACGTTCGTTCTTCTCCCAACCATAAGCTTACGGTTGACGATAAGATAGTTACGCTCAGTACGTGTCTGGATGTGGGCGACGGAAGGTATCTATTACAGGGGGTTTTGATCAAAGATGAACTTACAAGGTAACGGTAGTAACCATAACCGCCGACCTTTAGGGGAGGACGAAAACGATTCCTTTTTTAGTTTTAAGGAAAGCTCGGATTTTGAACGCATAACGGGCGAAAAAGCTCCGTCTGCCGACGGATCAATTTCCTTCGGAGGCGAGGACGAGGAGAGAGCCTCAAAGCTAAAGCAGGCGATCGAACAGGAGAATTCCTCGGCTTATGAGGATCTCGACGATTTTGTCTACAGACAGAATAAAAAACGTCACCGCAGCAGCGGCCACCACCACCATAGGCACAGAAGCTCGGTGGATGGACTGTCGTCGGGTTCACACCGCAGAAGGCGTTCATCGGTGACGTCTACCCACAAGCACAAGCATCACTATCACCGTCATCACAGAAGACGTAAGATGAAAAAGTGGCAGAAGGTTTTAATTGGCTTACTGCTCACTATACTGATCATTCTTGTTGTACTCGTGGGTTCTGTGATTATGATGATAATAAACGGCCGAAACAGCCTTCTTGACACCTCGGGTATGAATCTTGATTTTCCCGATACCGTAGTGTCGGCTGAAAACGGTAAGTTCATTATCCATGACGGAGTTAAATATCAGTACAACGAGAATATAACCAGTATCCTCTGCATGGGCGTCGACAAAGACAGCTTCTCCGAGATCGACGGAAATATCGGCACCGGAGGAGACGCGGATACGCTGTTTATTATGACTCTCGACACCGAAAAGGGCGATACGAAGCTTATCAATATTTCCCGTGATACTATGAGCGAGATCGGAATTTATTCCGACACAGGGGCTTTTGTTAAGGATAAAAAGGCTCATATATGTCTTGCCTACGCTTACGGCGACGGTAAGGAGACAAGCTGTCAGAACGAGCTTACAGCCGTTCGCAGACTTTTCTACAACGTTCCGATCAACTCATATATAGCTCTCGACATTCAGGGAATAGGCGCTATAAATGATTCTATCGGCGGAGTTACCGTAGTTTCACCCGAGACTATAGGCACTTTTAAGGCCGGCGAAACCTATACGCTTCGCGGAAGTCTTGCTATGGACTTTGTAAGGAACCGAAGCCATTCCACGATTGAGGGCAATAATCTGCGTATGGAGCGACAGAAGGTTTATCTTGAAGGCTTCGCGTCTAAGCTTTTTGATATGACCAAATCCGACATTACCGCTCCGGTTAATCTGTTCAACAGTTCTTCGCCTTATACCTGCACAAATATCGACTCCTCAAAGATAGCTTATCTCGCTTCACGCGTGGTACAAGGTACTTTCAACGGTGAGTTTGAGATCAAGACAGTTAAGGGCGATATGAAGAAAGGAAAAACCTATAACGAGTTCTACGTGAACGAGGACGAGCTATTTAAGCTTTTCCTGAGCGTTTACTACATTCCTGTCGGTCAGGAATCTACAGCGCTTCCTAACGAATAAAAAACTGCAGTTCCGGCATTATGCACATAACCGGAACTGCATTTTGTTTATTCTGACGATTTTGAAAAAGATTAGTATTATGTGAAACTTTTTTGTTCTGTTCCGACACTACTATAGTAGAAGGACGATATTTATCGTTTTACTAAATGAATAATGCGAGGAGAGATAAGCTATGAAAAAACTAATGTCTTTATTAGTGACGGCTACGGTTATTTTGTCAGCGATGTGTGTTGCAGGATTTCCCGCTTCGGCGGCGTCCAAGGTGTCCGGAGACTATAACTACTACGTTAGTCCAGAGGGCACGGTCGTTATCAGCAAGTACAAAGGAAGCGCCTCCGAGGTAGTTGTACCCGGCGAGATCGACGGTATAAAGGTAACTGAGGTCGGCGATAAGGCTTTTGCGGGCTGCAAGAGAATTAAAAGCGTAAAGCTTCCCGAGGGGCTTACCGCTATAGGAGAGGACGCTTTTTATAATTGCAAGAACCTTAAGACTGTTTCCCTGCCCGACAGTGTGGAGAGTATAGGAGCCGGAGCATTTTCATGGTCGGCTCTAAGTGAGTTTAAGCTTCCGCCTAAGCTCACCGTGATTCCCGAACAGCTTCTCACCTATACACAGATAACCGAGTTCGAAATTCCCGAGGGCGTGACCGAAATCTGCCCAATAGCTTTTTGCGGGACAAAAATTACCGCGATCAAAATTCCCGCGAGCGTAACAAAAATCGGTTCGGAGGCGTTCTCCTGCTGTTATGACCTAAAGGAGTGCGTTGTTCCGGAGACGGTAAACAGCCTGGGCGAAATGGTTTTCAACTGTTGTGATAAGCTGAAAAAGCTGACAATCAAGGCCTCTGTGGAGGAACTAGGCTACGACTTCTGCAATGAATGTACCGCTCTTGAAAATGTCGAGATCCCGGCTACGGTAAAGAGAATCGGTAAGCATGCCTTTGAGTCGTGCAAAAATCTCAAGAAGCTTGACCTTCCCGAGGGCTTGGAGGTTCTGGGAATGTCGGCCTTCGAGAACAGCGGTATCAAGAGCGTTAAGCTCGGAAAGAACGTGAGCGGGGTCTACGGACTGTGCGGAGCTAAGAAGCTCAGCAAAATAATTCTCGATGAGAATAATCCTAACTATAAGCTCGCAAACGGCGTTCTCTACACTAAGGCCGGAAAGCGTCTGGTGCTCTATCCCGCCGGAAAGAGCGGCAAGACCTTTACGGTTCCCGACACTGTTACCGGTATTTGCAAGGGAGCGTTCTACGCGAACCAAAAGCTCGAGGAGGTAAAGCTCAACAAGGGACTAAAGAAGATCAACCATTGGGCATTTGAAAACGCGAGCATAAAGAAGCTCGTAATCCCCGGGACTGTAAGCTATATAGGCACCCACGCTTTCGCGCACTGCGATAAGCTGAAGAGCGTTAAGTTCAGACGCAATAAGACCACAACGGTATGGGACGGCGTGTTCTACGAGTGCAAGTCCCTCGAGTACGCCGAATATCCGCGGATGGAATATGATGATGAAGAATATCTTATGTGCGGCGACTTTATGTATGACGGCTGTTCTAAGCTTAAAAAGGTCAGGGTAAGAGACGGAGTCAAGAAAATGAAGCAGGGCGCGTTCTTCGGCTGTGATAACGTAAAGGTGGCTTATATCCCGGCAAGCGTCAAGTCTATTGACAATTATCTTGGCCGATATATCTATAAAAACGATAAGCTAAAGGTGATTAAGGGCTTTGTGATCAAGGGCAAAAAGAATTCCTTCGCGGAGAAATACGCGAAGGAAGAGGGCATAAGCTTTATCGCTGTCTAGTTCAGTACCGCAACAGCTATCGTCAGATAGGTCGCGAAGCTTACCCATAGTAAATATGGTATCTGTAAATACGCGGCCGGTTTGCTTATTCGTGAGAACAGCGCTATCATTACGATTATGAGGATCAAAAGCAGTATTATCCACACGGAGGCCGAGAAATACGCCGCCAGATTAAAGAAGATTACAGGCCAAAAGAAATTTACCAGAAGTTGAGCGATGTAAACGTATAGAGCGGCGCTCCGGATATCTTTTTCTTCTGTATTAGAATTATAAATCAGATAGGCTGATACTCCCATCAATAGAAAGAGAATAGTCCATACGATAGGGAAGAGAAACGCCGGAGGGGTAAGCGGAGGTTTGACCGCGGCTTCAAAGCTTTCTTGGCTTCCCATCGAAACTATAGCCGAAAGTCCGCCAACGCCAAGACTTAAGCCTAAGCTTATCGCCAGCTTCTTTAAATCTATGTTATGAGTTAAGGTCATAAAAATCAGCTCCCAATCTAGTATATGATTGGGAGCTGTTATTTATGTCTTTTTTTAGTAGGAAATCAATTTTTCTTAGTTATCAGCATAGATGTACGCATCTCAAGTCTCCAAAGTTTTACAGGAAAGAGGAGGCAAGGGGGACATCACATCTAAGAAAGGAACGTACACGTCTGATGATCAAGAAGATGAACG
>CACYDK010000125.1 GCA_902773155.1 uncultured Ruminococcus sp. | reverse complement strand
AGCCCGGAGACGCTCTTAAGAAGGGCCTCGAGTTTGGTCAGCTTCTCACCGTAAAGGTCGAGAATATGCGCGAGCAGCACAAGAAGGCTCAGGAGGACAACGAGGCCGCCAAGGCCGAAAAGCCCCAAAAGCCCGAAAAGCTCGAGCCTGTTGAGCCCACCGAGGACGTAGGCTTTGTGGCTGTTGCCGCCGGAGAAGGATTGATCAATCTTTTTAAGGAGCTCGGTTGCGCCAATGTCGTAAGCGGCGGTCAGTCGATGAATCCCAGCACCGACGATATCTACGACGCGGTTATGGCTACTCCCGCAAAGACGGTTTACGTACTTCCGAACAATAAAAATATCATTATGGCCGCCCGTCAGACGGTTCCCATGGTTGATGACAGAAAGGTTATCATCGTTCCCACACGCACGGTTCCGCAGGGAATGAGCGCGCTTCTGAGTTATGACTCCGCGCTTTCCGATGAAGGAAACAAAGAGATCATGATGAGCGCCGCAAAGAACGTTGCCACAGGTCAGGTAACCTTCGCCGCGCGAAACAGTGAGTTCGGCCACCAGAAGATCAAGGAGGGCGAGATCATTGCCCTTGAAAACGGTAAGCTCACCATAACCGAAAAAACTCCGGTAAAAGCTGTAGTAAAGCTTGCAAAGAATATGATCAAGCACGAGACGTCCTTCGTTACTCTCTTCTACGGAAAGGATATCTCTGCGGCTGACGCTCAGGAGGCCTACGAAATCCTCAACGACAAGTTCGGCGGTAAGGTAGACATCTCCCTTGTAGAAGGCGGACAGCCTATTTACTACTTTATGCTCAGCGTAGAATAATTAATCACAATAGCCGGCTCAGTTTTTTACGAGCCGGCTTTTTCTATATCCAACGGATAATTACAATGTCAATATATAACATCCCAATCGAAAAATTATACGGAGTCGGCGCCAAACGAGCGCGGCTTTTTGAAAAGCTCGGAGTCCGCTCCGTAGGTGAGCTGATAACGTTTTATCCCAGAACCTACGACGACTGGACCGAGGTCAGTGAGATCCTTGACGCTTCGGACGGAGAGACTGTCTGCGTTCGCGCCAAGATAAGCGCGCCGTTTCACTCGGGTTACACCAGAACCTCAAAATTCATCGCGAAAACCGTTGCGTACGATGAATCCGGGGGTATGGAGCTGGTGTTTTTTAACAACCGCTATATCTCATCAATGCTAAAATACGGAGAGACCTATTATTTCCGGGGAAAAATAAACCGCGATCTCGACGGAATCCGTATGGTGAGCCCGAGCTTTTCCTCCGAAGCCGAGGGCGCGGGTATTGCCCCGGTGTACAGCTTGACCGCAGGGCTAAACAACAACGCAGTTGTAAAGGCTGTAAAGCAAGCATTAAAAATGCTCCCCGAGAAGGTCAACGATCCGATCCCTCCGGAAATACTTGAGAAATACAACCTTTGCGGCTTAAAATTTGCCCTCGATAATATTCATTTTCCAAAGGACAAAGCGTCGCTCGAAACAGCCCGTAAAAGGCTTGTGGTCGAGGAGCTTTTGGCTCTAGACTTGGGTCTTCGCGGACTTAAAGCTCATAAAAGAGCCGAGAACAAAAACATCATAAGGACAGATTATTCAGACAGCTTCGCCAAGTTGCTCCCGTACAGGCTTACAGGCGCTCAGAAGCGCGTTATTGCAGACTGCGTTGAAGATATGAGATCGCCCGAGCGATCGCTGAACCGACTTGTACAGGGAGATGTCGGTTCAGGAAAAACCGTAGTCGCGGCCTCGTTATGCTACACGGTAACGAATAACGGAATGCAGTCCGCTTTTATGGTACCCACCGAAATCCTTGCCGAACAGCATTATAATTCTTTATCGGAAATATTCAAAGACACGGGCGTCCGTATCGCACTCCTTACAGGCTCGGTAAAGCAGAGCGAAAAGGATAGGATACGCGAAGAGCTCGCAGAGGGTGAGATCGACCTTGTCATAGGTACCCATGCGTTGATAACCGACGCTACTCAGTTTAAACGGCTGGGTCTTGTCGTAACGGATGAACAGCACCGGTTTGGGGTAAGCCAGCGTTCAAAGCTACTCTCAAAGGGCGAAAGTCCGCATCTTCTCGTAATGAGCGCAACTCCGATCCCCAGAACACTTGGGCTCATCATTTTCGGCGACCTTGATATTTCGGTTATCGACGAGCTTCCTCCCGGCCGTCAGGTTATCGACACTCTGCTTATTAATTCCTCAAAGCGAGACCGCGCGCTGGGCTTTATCCGAAATCAGGTCAGCGAGGGCAGACAGGCTTATATTGTATGTCCGCTCGTTGAGGAGGGGGAGACAGACCTCGCCTCGGCGGAGGAATATGCCGCCGAGCTGATGCTGAATCATTTCAGCGATATCCCGATCGGAATACTCCACGGAAAGCTCAAGCCCTCCGAAAAAGAGAGCGTAATGCTCGACTTTGCCGAAAACCGCGTAAAGATCCTCGTCGCAACTACCGTGATCGAGGTCGGAGTGGATGTCCCTAACGCTACGATAATGATGATCGAAAACGCCGAGCGCTTCGGACTCTCTCAGCTTCACCAGCTTCGCGGAAGGGTAGGCCGCGGAAAGTATAAGAGCTACTGCATTCTGGTTTCCGACAGCAGCGCTCAAACCTCATATGAGAGGCTCAAAATAATGTGCGCCACGCGTGACGGCTTCAAAATCGCCGACGCCGATTTAAAGCTCAGAGGCCCCGGGGATTTCTTCGGCTCTCGTCAGCACGGACTTCCTCAGCTGAAAATCAGTAGCCTAGCCGATACAAAAAACCTCGAGCTTTCCCGGGAAATCGCAGATCATATTTCTGCGGATGGACTTTATAACGACAGATATAGGGGAATAAAGAGCGAAATCAATCGAATATTCAGCTCAATTGACGATTCTACGCTGAACTGAGCGAATTCTACGCTGAACTGAGCGAATTTTCTCTTGTAAATCCCGGCAGATTGTATTATAATTGCTCTGTGGAATGTTTTTCCCGTATCAATAATTGGAGGTAAGGTATGAAAAAGAAGATTTCTGTTATTCTTTCGATTATGCTTGTTGTTTTTACGGCTTTTGCGTGCCTTTCGGCTCCGGCGTCAGCCGCTAACTACAAGAATAAGGTCAAGCTCCGCTCAAAAACAGCGCTGCTTATCAATATGGACACCGGACAGACCGTCTACAGTGTAGAGGCCGAGAAAAAGCGATATCCGGCGTCAACAACAAAGATCATGACTTATATAGTAGTTGCCGAGCATATCGATGATTTTGAGCACACCCTCGTTCCGATCAAGCAGGATGTCCTCGATATACTCGACGGTACGGGAAGCTCTGTTGCGAACGTTGAGGCGCATGTGGGCGAGAAGATGACTGTGATCGACCTTCTTTACTCGATGATGGTTCCTTCCGGAAACGACGCGGCTGTAATCCTCGCGGATTATGTAGGCGGCGGAAGCATCGACAAATTCGTAAAGATCATGAACGATAAGGCTAAAGAACTCGGCTGCAAAAACACTCACTTTGCAAATCCCGACGGTCTGCACGACAAGGATCACTATACCACAGCCGTAGATCTGGCTAAGATCACCCAGTATGCGCTGACTCTTCCGGAGTTCTCCACAATCACCAACACTGCCACCTACTATGTTCAGGACGACGATTATCCGCTGACAACCACCAACTTTATGATCGATCCGAACCGCGGCGGAGAGTACTATTATCAGTATGCACAGGGAATTAAAACGGGAACTACCGATGAAGCCGGCCATTGCCTCGTAACGATGGGAAGCGCCGACGGATATACATACCTCGCCATTCTTCTTATGAATCCTATCAAGGAAGAAAACGACGTCTACGGTACAATGCTCGACGCCCGTGATCTTTTCCGCTGGTCGCTCACCGAGCTTGAGCTCAATCAGGTTGCGTCCTCAGAAACCCCGATAAGCGAGCAGAAGATAAACCTCGCCTGGGGCAAGGACAGCATCCAGCTTGTACCCGAGAAGAACATAAACGCTATAGTCCCTAAAAACTACAACGAAAAGGATATCGTTATCGAAAAGAAGGTTCCTAAGAGCATAGACGCTCCGGTTCAGAAGGGCGATATAATCGGAAAGGCTACCGTATACTATAACGGCAAACAGGCTGCGTCTAAGCAGAAACTCGCTACGGTCAATCTCGTAGCGTCCGAGAGCGTGGAAAGGAGCGGCATTCTGTATGTACTTTCGGTCGTACAGAGTATCATATTTTCCAATTGGTTCATCGTCGTCATCGTCGCAATCGTTGTACTCCTTATTATATACATAATAATAAGTTCAATAATCAAAAGGCGCTCGCGTAAGCGCAGAAGAAACGTCAGAAGATACCGCAATTTCTGATTAGCTGATAATAATAACGGGCAGACAGCTCACAAGCTGTCTGCCCGTTGTGGCGTTTATTTATCGATTTTTACCATCTTGCCGTTTACGTATACGTAGTCGCTGTCGCCGTCTGCGCTTTTAATAGCGTTTTGAAGCTCGGATTCATCCTCCTCGGGTTCGGGTTCCGGAATAAACGAGCCGACGCTTTCCTGCACTCCCTTTGATATGATGGAAACCGCGATATAGCAGATGATAAGAGGACAGAGTAAAAAGACAAGTCCGACCGCTGTCCATCTCAGCGGTCCCTCCGCATACAGAATAGCGAAGAAGGCGGTTGCGGAGACCAAAAGCACAAGCGCGATCGCTCCGAGATTCCTGAGTATCTTTCCGAAGGTCAGGATAAAGGCGTTTTTATAAACGTCCCTGAGCCTTAGCTCGTAGGTTATACTCATAAGCGCAACGTAGAACATCGCTGTGACTAGTATCGCCGTGAAGAGCATATATATTGTCAGTATGGACGCGTAGGTTATGTTCTGATAGGCCATAACTCCGTAGTATAGAATTGCAAAGAATGTGCACTGCACTATGAGATAGATCACAAATCCGTGAAGCAGAAAGGCCTTGTAATTATCCCTGACAGCTCCGAAGAAAACCTTTGAAAACTCAATGTCGGTCTTTTCGGCCGCGGTTTTTCTTATTACCATATTGAGTCCTGCCAGAAGCGGAGCCGAAGGGATAATGCCCAGGCCCCAGATCACGATATTGTTGAACCCAAGCAAGTATCCGATAAGCACGAACAGCGCTGAGAAAGCCGCGAGACATACGGAGTAAATGAACCCTGCAGCAAAAAGCTTTGGAAAACAGGTGAAAAAGCGTATAAACGCTGAGTTTTTCATACACAACATCCTTTATTATTCAATTCCTGTTAATTCTACCACAGTACGGCGCCCTTTTCTACAAAAATATAATTACAATTATGTTACGTTCGATAAAAAAACAGAATAACAGGGCAAGGTTGACAAATTATTAACAACCTCCAATTTTCCAAAAATAAAAACAAATTTGTAGTAAATAATTAACAAAAATAGTCTTGCATATTAACGTAATCTGTGATATTATTTTGAGTATGAGGAAGTTTTGAACTCATAGCGTGAGGTTCGACGCCTAATGAACCAAATACTTTTTTTAAAGGGTGATTTATTATGAAAGGTTCAACCATCAAGAGAATAGCCGCTCTCGGTTTAGCCGGTCTTATGACCGCCGCTGCCTTTACCGGCTGTTCTAACAACGCTTCCGACGGAGGCGACAAGGGCGACGCTACAAAGGGTAAGGTTTATTATCTTAACTTTAAGCCCGAGCAGGACGAAGCTTGGCAGAAGCTTGCCAAGAAGTACACAAAGGAAAAGAACATCCCCGTAACTGTTGTAACAGCCGCCGAGGGTACATATGAGCAGACTCTTACCTCTGAGCTCGATAAGGAAGAGGCTCCCACACTTTTCCAGGTTAACGGCCCTGTTGGTCTTAAGAAGTGGAACGATTTCTGCATGGATCTTAAGGACACAGATATTTACAAGCAGCTCACTTCTACTGACTTCGCTCTTAAGGACACCGAAGGCGCAGTTAAGGGTATCGCTTATGTAATCGAGTCCTATGGTATCATCTATAACAAGACTCTTCTCCAGAAGTATTGCGACAGCGATTTTGCTTCTGTAAAGAGCATCGACGAAATCAACTCTTTCGAGAAGCTCAAGACTGTAGCCGACGAGATTCAGGCTAACAAGGACGCTCTCGGAGTTAAGGGTGCCTTCACATCCGCAGGTATGGACAGCTCCTCCGACTGGAGATTTAAGACTCACCTCGCTAACCTCCCGATCTACTTCGAGT
>CACYDK010000124.1 GCA_902773155.1 uncultured Ruminococcus sp. | reverse complement strand
TGTCTGGAATCCGACAAGATTATACATTGTACCGTCGGCGTTCTCCTTCCTGAGCTGCAGAACAGCCCACGGTCTGCGGCCTGTTTTTGGATCGGTAAGTCCGACGGGCTTCATCGGGCCGAAACGAATCGTGTCAAGACCGCGCTGAGCCATGACCTCAATGGGCATACAGCCCTCATAAACCTTTGGATCTCTCACATCAAAATCATGTACAGGAGCTCTTTCGGCGTTTACAAGCGCATCATGGAAAACTTCGTATTCTTCTTTATTCATAGGGCAATTGAGGTAATCCGTACCGTCGCCCTTGCCGTATCGAGATTCGTAGAAGGCTCTGTCCATATCGACGCTTTCGAGCGTAACGATGGGCGCCGCCGCGTCATAGAAGTAAATAGCTTTACCGAAACGTCCGTATATATTCTTCGCGAGATTATCTGAGGTCAAGGGTCCTGTAGCAACCACTGTGATTCCGTTATCAGGTATATCAGCTACTTCTTCGCTTATTACGTTGATCAAAGGGTTATTTCTTATTTCTTCAGTTACAATTGAGGAAAATATATCCCTATCAACTGCCAGAGCTCCTCCAGCCGGTACCCTAGATCTATCGGCTGCCTTTAAAAGTATGGAGTCAAGTAATCTCATCTCAGCTTTTAAAAGCCCTGCCGCAGAGCTTACGCGGTCGGCCTTAAACGAATTTGAACAAACTAATTCACCGAATAGGTCGGATTTATGCGCAGGACTCTTTTTTTTCGGCTTCATTTCATATAGATTAACCTCTACTCCTCGCTTTGCAAGCTGATAAGCCGCCTCGCAGCCGGCTAGCCCCGCGCCGATGACGTTGACCGCCATCAGCTTTTTTCGGCTCTTTCGTAGCCGCAATCCTTGTTCTGGCAGAACAACGCCTTCTTTTTGCCCTTTTTCTTGTACAGAACCTCGCCGCACTGAGGACACTTTTCGTTTACAGGCTCATACCATGAAACATAATCGCAGTCCGGGTAGTTGCTACATCCGTAAAATACGGTTTTTCTTTTTGTAGTTTTGATTATTACATCTCCGTCGGAGCACTTAGGACATTTAACTCCGGTTTTCTGGACGTATTTCTTGACATTTTTGCACTCAGGATAGCCCGGGCAGGCGATAAACTTTCCGAAACGACCTACCTTGATAACCATATTACGGCCGCAGTTTTCACAGATTATATCGGTTTTATCCTCTTCGAGCTGGATTTTCACACCCTCCATATCGGTTTTGGCTTTTGCGAGGGTCTTTTCAAAGTCCTTATAGAAATCATCGATAAGGGCTTTCCACTCGATTTCTCCGTGCTCTACAGTGTCGAGGCTTTCTTCCATCTGAGCGGTGAATTTTGTATTAACAATTTTTGGGAAGCGTTCCTTAAGCAGATTGACCATAGCCTCTCCGAGCTCTGTCGGGACAAGGGTTTTGCTATCGCGTTTTACGTATTCCCTTCCTGTAATCGTAGAGATAGTAGCTGCGTAGGTAGAAGGTCTGCCGATACCGTTCTCCTCGAGAGTCTTGATAAGCGAGGCCTCGGTATATCTTGGAGGAGCCTGTGTAAAGTGCTGGTTGGGCTTGATCTCCTTCTTGCGCACAGACATTCCGTCCTTGAGCTCAGGGAGCTCGGAGGCCTTCTCCTCAGCGGTATCCTTACTTTCAACATAGAGCGAAGTAAAGCCGTCGAAGGTAACTACATATCCGGATGCCTTAAAAATGTATCCATTGCCCTCTATATCTGCTCGGGTGGTCTTTTGTGTGCAATCAGCCATTTGAGACGCAACAAAGCGCTTCCAAATGAGGTTATATAGCTTATACTGATCGCTTGTTAAGTTCTTCTTGATGTTATCGGGCTCAAGAGACGGCATTGTCGGACGTATAGCTTCGTGTCCGTCCTGGGCATTTGAACGGGATTTGAAGAATCTTGGCTTAGAGGGAAGATACTTCTTTCCAAAGGTGTTTTCAATATATTCCGCTACCTCAGAAACAGCCTGATTTGAGATACGAAGCGAGTCTGTTCTCATATATGTGATAAGACCGGTCGCGCCGAAATTGTCGATCTCTACGCCCTCGTAGAGCTCCTGGGCAACCTTCATAGTTCTTCTGGACTGAAATCCGAGCTTACGCGAAGCCTCCTGCTGGAGAGTTGAAGTAATAAAGGGAGGCGCCGGAGATTTTTTTCTGGTGCCGTTTTTCACGGATTTTACAGTATACTCAGCGTTCTCGAGTTCTCCGAGTATCTTCTCGGCCTCCTCTTGATTGCTGATCTTATCTTTGCCGAGGTATAGCGTAGCAGGAAAAGCCTTACGCGAACCCTTGGGAATAAATTTTGCGTCAATAGTCCAGTATTCTTCGGGCTTAAAGGCTCTGATTTCCTCTTCTCTGTCAACTATTATTTTAACCGCTACGGACTGAACACGACCCGCAGACATTCCTCGGCGGATTTTCTGAGAAACAAAGGGGCTGAGCTTGTAGCCTACGAGACGGTCGAGAACACGGCGCGCCTGCTGAGCGTTAACAAGATTTAGGTTTATGCTTCTTGGAGCATTCATACCGTTGTTAACTCCGCTCTTTGTAATTTCGTTGAATTCCACGCGGTTTGTATCGTTTAAATCCAAATCCAAAATATACGCAAGATGCCATGATATAGCCTCTCCCTCACGGTCAGGGTCAGTTGCGAGAAAAATCTTATCAGATTTAGAGGCTTCCTCTTTAATCTCCTTGACGAGGTTTTCCTTACCTTTAATAATCGAATACTTAGGCTCGTAGTTGTTCTTAATATCTACGCTGAGTCTCGCGTCCGGAAGATCTCGAACGTGACCCATAGACGCGATCACGTTAAAATCCTTGCCCAGATATTTTTTAATTGTTTTAGCCTTGGCAGGCGACTCAACAATAACAAGATTAGACATTGTTTCCTCCAGTTGGGTTTATATAAGTTTATAGCTTCTGCCCTCTACCGATACTATCATATCCTTCATTTCGAGCAGAGTTAAAATAGAAAGTACGCGCCGAATCGGAAGATCAACCTCAGCGGCTATATCGTCTATATGTACAGGTTCCGCCTTAACGGCGTAATAAACCTTGTTTTCTTCTTCACTGAGCCCCGCATTCTCCTTATGAACCGGAACCTCAGTCAAATCATTCGCGCGTAAGCCGAATATGTTATCCGGAAGCTTTCCTTTTACGGGTACAGCGTCAACGGCATCGTCATATTTTAACGCCTCATGCGCAAGCTCTGAAGTGACGTAAACCTCATCGAAGGCATCTATGATATCAGTATACTCCGTGACAAGGGTTGCGATTTTCTGCTTTATAAGGTCGTTTGATCCATAAAAATGCGGATCTGCGGGTCCGGCCAGAGCGAATATTTTTTTATTGATATCCTGCTCAAGGGCAGCTTCCACAGTAATAAGCGAACCGGATTTTTTACCGGCCTCAATTACCAAAATCGCATCTGAAAGTGCGGAGATAATACGGTTCCGCTGTGGAAAATGGAAGCTCATTGGTTTACTATCGGGAGGATATTCCGAAATAACGGCTCCCCGATATGTAATGTTACTTCGCATTTTGGCGTTTTCTCTGAGGTATTTATAATTTATACCGCATCCGAGCACACATACTGTGACCCCGTTGGCCGCCAGAGCGCCCATATGAGATGAACTGTCAACACCAAGCGCGCCTCCGCTTATTATTGTAACGCCTGCCTTGGCAAGCTGATAAGCAAATTCGTATGAAGCGGTAATCCCATAGCGCGAGGCCTTTCGAGTTCCTATTATCGCTACAGAAAGCCGGTCGTCAATGTCTGGCAACATACCGGAAACATAAAGAACCGCCGGAGGATCGTCGATATTGTAAAGACATACTGGATACGACGGATCCTCAATAGTTATCATCTCATAGCCGAGCGATACGCATTTTTTTATGATATCATCGCCTACGTCGAGCGCGGTATTGGACATCTTCTCGATCTCATTGTTGGAAAACAGCCCCGACAGCCTCCACTCCTTCTCTCCGCCGTTATAGAAATCCTCTATACTGTCGTAGAGCTGAGTTATTTGCTTAGGCTTCACGGAACAGAATCCGACTACCTCAGTAAGCCACATCCAATACTGCAAGTTTTTCATAATGACATTTCCCAAATAATTATACCGGCCGCTATAGCCGCATTCAGGGATTCGGCTCTCCCCTTCATAGGTATGGTAACGCTCATGTCACAGGCATCGATGGTAGCCTGTTTAAGTCCGTTCGCCTCATTACCGATAACAGCGATACAGGGCGTTTTGAATTCAATTTCAGTTATTTGCCGCGCTGTATCGTCCACTACCGCGGCATAAGAGTTGAATTCACTGTGTTTTGATAAAAATCCGGCTATTGTATCCACGAGTATAAAAGGAAGTCTAAACACAGCTCCCATACTGCCCCTCACTACCTTAGGAGAATGGATGTCACAGCAGTCGGCGGACAGAACCACACCGTCCAATCCGAGAGCCTCAGCTGTTCGCAGAACAGTTCCCAGGTTGGATGGGTCCTGAATATTATCCAAAGCCAAAAATTTACCATTACACTTTATTTTATCAAATAGAGTAGGTTTGTCAAGTGTTTTTATTATACAAAGTATGCCCTGCGGACTTTTGGTATCGGAAAAAGAAGCAAAAATGCTATCGGAAACCTCATACGCACGTTCGGCATAGCCGATAAGCTCCGATACCTTTTTTTCGTCTTTTTTTAGCGCGGAAGCGGTATATAAAACAGTTGAGATATGAGCGTCCGAAAGAAAAGCGTCGTAGCACAATCTTAATCCCTCAGCAACGAATTCCCTGTTTTCTCGCCTTGCTTTCGCGCTTTTTATGAGTTTTGATACATATTTTACGGTCGGATTATCCTTACTTTTAATAGTATTCATACAACACCTTATAATAGTAAAAGCGTTTGGGGAAAATCCCAAACGCAATCACATCATTATTATTTCGCAGCCTTAGCCTGCTCAACAAGAGCGGTAAACGCAGCGGGGTCAGAGATAGCAATTTCGGATAACATCTTTCGGTTAAGTGTTACGCCGGCTTTCTTAAGACCGTTCATAAATGTGGAATAGTTAACGCCGTTAGCCTTGCAGCCCGCGGAAATACGGGTAATCCAGAGACGACGGAAATCTCTCTTCTTCTGCTTACGACCGATATACGCATAGTTACCGGACTTCATAACGGCCTGTTTAGCCATTTTAAAATGTCTTGATTTATAACCAAAATAGCCCTTAGCGGCTTTTAAAACCTTTTTTCTTCTCTTGCGAGTAGCCATCGCACCTTTAACTCGTGCCATTTTAATACCTCCGTAAATTTACTTTGATTTAGAATTATTTGTAAGGAATGAGTCTCTTGAGCTGAGCTACATTAGTCTTATCAGCACAAGTTGTCTGGCGAAGACCTCTCTTACGCTTTCTTGTCTTTTTGTTGAGAATGTGAGACTTGTTA
>CACYDK010000123.1 GCA_902773155.1 uncultured Ruminococcus sp. | reverse complement strand
GCGAGTAGAGCAAACGACGACGCAGGTCGTGGGTTCGAGTCCCATCTCTAGCTCCATCAAAGAGGGAAGCGTCCGACGGCGCTTCCCTTTCTGATTTATATAACGTTTTTGTATCGGCAGTTTTTTGATAAAAAATGCATCTTTGAAGAAAAATAAAATAATTTTTTAAAAATTTTAGGAAATTGCCTATTTTTGGGCAATTTTCTTTTGTTTTTCAGGTGTAAGTGAGAGACGAAAGGAGGTAAACGGCTGAATGACGAAAAAGGAGAAAGAATTCTGCGTCAATTTTTCGTGTACAGGAAATATCGAAGAGGCGGAGAAGGCCTCGGGACTTTTGGGCAGAGGACGCGCGCTTTTGTGCCGCGAGGATATCGCGGCGGAGCTTAAAAAGCTCTGCGAGATAAAAACCGAAAGCCTTGAGTGCGCGGCTAAGGCGGGGCTTTTGAGATTGGCTACGGGCTCACGCGCCGACGCCGTAAGGCTGGTTTGTTCCGATGATCCCGGCTCTGAACCGATCGAGGAGCTCGACCTTTTCGATATCGCCGAGATAAAGCGTAAGGACAATCTCATAGAAATCAAATTCTGCGACAGATATCGTTCGCTCGAGAGGCTTATTGAGCTCGGAAGCGGCAGGTCGGGAGCGGAATCGTTCTACGACGCCCTTGTGAACAGCTCGGCACAGACGGCCGGAGAAGATGATGACGGTTAAGAAATTCTCCGAAAAACAGCTTAAGGTGATGACGTGGTGGACGCCTAAAAGTCCGTACAGAAAACACGACGCGATAATATGCGACGGCGCGGTGCGCTCGGGCAAAACGTTTTGTATGTCGCTGTCGTTCGTGCTATGGATGTTTTACCGGTTTGAAAACCGCGACTTCGCTATTTGCGGAAAGACGATCACCTCGGCGCGAAGAAATATTATCACGCCAATGCTTGAAATGCTGAGGTCGATGGGCTTTACCGCCGAGGAAAAGCTGAGCCGAAACATCCTCGAGCTCAGCTTTGAGGGAAAGAAAAACCGCGTCTACGTTTTCGGCGGCAAGGACGAGGGGAGCGCGTCGCTGATCCAGGGGATGACGCTCGCCGGAGTGCTCTTCGACGAGGTGGCGCTTATGCCGAGATCCTTTGTGGAACAGGCTATCGCAAGGTGCTCCGTGGAGGGAAGCGCCTTTTGGTTTAACTGTAACCCGGAGTTTCCGGCGCACTGGTTCTATCGCAACTGGATAAAAAAAGCCAGGCAGAAAAACGCTCTCTATCTGCACTTTACTATGCGAGATAACCCGTCGCTTTCGGAGAAAACGATAAGGCGGTACGAGAGCCTCTACAGCGGCTCGTTTTATGAGAGATTTGTGCTCGGAAAATGGGTTGCCGTAAGCGGAGCGGTTTATCCGTTTATGAACGACGATATGTTCGTGCCGGTGCCAAAAGAGCCTTTTGAGCGCTATATGATTTCCGTGGACTACGGTACCGTAAATCCGGCTTCGTTCGGTCTTTGGGCGCAAAAGGATGAAATCTGGTACCGCATTGCCGAAAGCTATTTCGACTCTCGACGCGAGGGCTTTCAGCGAACCGACGAGGAGCATTACGAGGCGCTCAAGAGGCTCGCCGACGGCCGAAAAATTGACCGCGTGACCGTCGATCCGTCGGCGGCTTCCTTTATCGAGACTATCCGTCGTCACGGCGAGTTTGACGTTGTTCCGGCTAAAAACGACGTCAAAAACGGAATCAGAGCGGTGAGCTCCGCGCTTAAGGAAGGCAGCGTGAGAATCTGCAATAACTGTGCCGACAGCATAAGGGAGTTCTCGCTATACCGCTGGGACGAAAAGGGGCTGGATATCCCGATCAAGGAAAACGACCACGCGATGGACGACATTCGGTATTTCGTATCGACCTTATCGCGGCTTGAAGGCGGTTTTACCGCGGTAGCCGCGAGAAGATGAGAAACGGAGGAAAGATGAAATTCTTTAATAAAAACAAAAAAGATGGCGGCCTTCCCGTATGTCCGGTTCCGGGCACGTCAGGGTCAAGCTCGTACAAGGCTCTAAACGTTTATTCAACGCTTACCGGCGCTGAGATCGACCTCTACGGAAGCCTTAGGGAAGCGATCCCGATCATTGACGCCGCCCTCGACAAGACCGTTAGACTTATCGGCAGCTTCAAGGTCAAGGCGTCCGACAGAGCAGCCCAAAAAATCCTCGACAGATTCGTCGAGAGCGTTCCCACAGTAGGCGGAGGAAGGGGTATTTACCCGTTTATAACAACGTATTTGAATGAGCTTCTGACTTACGGTGAGGCGGTGGGCGAAATCGTCCTGAGCTCTGACAACAGCAGGGTTGATGCGCTCTACAACGCGAGTCTCAAGGATGTGAGCATCAAGGCCGGAAGCAGTCCGCTCGAGCTTGTGGTGTGCAGAAAAGACGAGGTCGATTCCCCTGCTCCGTGCCAAAAACTGATACTTCCCGCGCTGCTCAATCCGCGACCCGGAACGGTAAAGGGAACGTCGGTGCTCCGCGGCTTGCCCTATGTGAGCGGGATCCTGCTGAAGATCTACGAGGCTCTCGGGAACAACTGGGAGCGCGTCGGGAACGTCCGCTTTGCCGTGACCTACAAGCCCGAAGGCGGCTCAGGCGCGGTAACGAAAAAACAGGCTCAGCAGATCGCCGACGAATGGAGCAAGGCTATGCGTTCAAGCGAGGTCTGCGACTTTGTTTCGGTGGGCGATATCAGCGTTAAGGTAATAGGAGCTGACAACCAGGTGCTCGACTGCGAGGTGCCGTTGAGAAGTCTGCTTGAGCAGATCGTCGCAAAGCTCGCGCTACCGCCCTTTGTGCTCGGCCTGAGCTGGTCGACCTCGGAGCGAATGAGCACCCAGCAGGCCGATATCCTTACGAGCGAGCTCGAGTATTACCGGATCCTGCTTACCCCGGTGATCGCGAAAATTTGCTCCTGTTTTTTGAGGCTCGAGGGCTTTGACGACGAGGTCAGGGTCGAGTGGGATTTGATCAATCTCCAGGATGAGGTCGAGCTCTCACAGGCGCGTCTCAATAACGCAAGAGCGCGCGAAATCGAGAAAAAGGTAGGTGTGGAGGAATGAAAAACGGAATCGTGATGAAAAGCGCCGCCCCCGGCGAGGAGGAGCTTAAGCTTATCAACAGCTACTCGCGGCGCGAGCTCACAGCCGACGAGGTTTATGTGTTCTCGGTCGTGTTGTGCGATAACGACGTCGACCGCGACTTTGAGCGCTTTACGAACGAAAGCCTTGAAAGCCTTAAGCAGCTTTTTGTGGGCAAGTGCGGAATCTTCGACCATGATCCCAGCGCTCAGAACCAGAGCGCGCGGATCATAAGCTGCAAAACCGAAACGGTCGCCGGACAAAAAAACTCGCTCGGCGAGAACTACGTTCGGCTTACAGCCAGAGCCTATATGCCCGTAACGGAGGGCAACCGCGAATTGCGCGAGCTTATCGACAGCGGAATTATTCGCGAGGTCAGCGTAGGTTGCTCGGTGAGCGATACGCTGTGCTCAATTTGCGGCGGCTCGGCGCGTGAATGCGGACATACTCCCGGCCGTAAATACGGCGGAAGGCTCTGCTTCGGCGAGCTTGTAAACCCAACCGACGCTTATGAATGGAGCTTTGTGGCAGTACCTGCTCAGAAAAACGCCGGGGTCATCAAGGCATTTAACGAAAGGAGAGTTAATGTGCAGAATATTCTGAAATCCATCGAAAACGGCGAGGCCTTAAAGCTCGGCTCAGACGAAGCCGTAAAGCTTAAGGAGTATATCAAAGGCCTTAAGCAGCAGGCGGCCGACGGCGTGCTTTACCGCTCAATGCTCGTAAAGGACGTTATGAAGCTGAGCGCGGTCGTACAGCCGGAGATCTCAAGGGCTACTATGGAGAATATCACCGGCGCTCTTTCGATCAGCGAGCTTAAGGAGCTTAAAGCGGCGTTTAAAAAACGCTTCGACAGGGAGATGCCGCCCAGACCTCAGCTCTTCGTCGAAAGATCCGCTTCAGAGGATAAGTCAAACAACGAATTCAGAATCTGACAAAAGCGCAGAATTGCCCGCAAAAGGCGCATAGATTATGCGGGCGGAAAGGATATTGAATATGGATATTAATTTTAAGGGCTATGGAGAAAATGCGGCTACATTTTTAGCCGATTCTTCGGTAAAGGCCGGTTATCTTGTAACTATGAAGTCCAACGGAACAGTCAAGGCCGCGACCTCGGGAACCGATTTTATCGGCGTTTGCCTCTCTGTTTGTGACGGCTACGCTGTAGTGCAGCTTTCCGGTTATGTCGAAGCCAAGGTAAGCTCAGCGATCGCGCTCGGAGTAAAGTCGATCGTGCCTGTGTCTTACGATACCGTGGACGTAAGCCAAAACGGCAGAAGCTGCATTGTGGTTTATTCCGACAGCAATACGGCCGGCTTCATTATTTAAGTAAGGAGGAATTCATATGAAGAATTACGAAAACATCACTGTTGAAAAGGGTATGTATCAGGTAGGCGGCAGAAGCCTCACCGACGTTTTAGAGGAGCTCGATCCCTCCGAAAACTACCGCGGAACCTCGCTCGAGGGTCTCGACGCTTTCGGCCGCCAGCTCAAGCGCTTCGGCATCAGGGTGTCCGGAAGGGGGAGCGACTGCGTGGAGAAGTTCTTCCAGTCCTCCGACTCCGCGGCGCTCTTTCCCGAATATGTGAGCCGCGCGGTAAAGCAGGGTATGGAGCAGGCGGATATCCTTCCGGATATCGTCGCTACCGTTACCAAGATCGACGGAATGGATTACCGTTCGATCGCGTCAGTTCCCTCCGAGGAGGACAAGAGCCTCAAAATCGTCGGCGAGGGCGCGGCTATACCGCAGACCTCGGTTAAAACTCAGGAGAACCTTGTTAAGCTCCATAAACGCGGCAGAATGCTTGTTTCCTCCTATGAGGCGCTTCGCTTCCAGAGACTCGATCTCTTTACCGTAACGCTTAACCAGATCGGAGCGTATATCCGCAGAGCCCAGCTCAAGGACGCTGTTGACGTGCTCTTGAACGGAGACGGCAACAACAACGCCGCCGGAGTGATCTCCGCCGATACCTCGGGTACGATCAGCTACGGCGATTTGCTCAAGCTCTGGGCTCAGCTCTCTCCCTACGAGCTCAACACGATTTTAGCTCCCACCGACGCCATGCAGAAGCTCCTTTCTATGAGCGAGATGAAGGACAGCTTCGCCGGCCTTAATTTCCAGGGAACCGGAAAGATGATCACTCCGCTCGGAGCCTCTCTCTTACACACTCCGTCGCTTACTGCGGGTACTATCATTGGTCTGGATAAAAACTGCGCCCTTGAGATGGTTCAGGCGGGCGACGTTGTTACCGATTACGACAAGCTCATCGACCGCCAGCTTGAGCGCGCGGCAATCACCTGCACCGCGGGCTTCGCTAAAATCTTTAAGGAGTCCTCTAAGGCGCTCTCTTACTAAGGAGGACGTTATGAGGTTTGAGATTACGCTCAACAGGTTCAGGCTGATTTCGGGACTTTCCGACAGCGACGCCGAAAAATGGCTTCCCGTTATCAGGGACAGCATCGATTATGTAAGCTCCCTCGTTACTAAGAAGGATCCCACAGAGCGCGATCTGGAGCGCGTTCAGAGCGCGGCCGGAGTTTACGCCTACTACCGCTATATCGCATATTCGGTCGATACCGAAAGCCGTACATCCGTTGGATCTTTCAGTATGCTTTCAAACTCGAAAAAGCTCCTCGAGGCCGAAAAAATGTGGGAAAGCGAGCTTGAATCGCTCGGAGATATCATAAGCGACGGAAGCTTCTTCTTTAGGAGGATTTAGTATGAAATCGGTGAATAAGCTTCTTGTCCGTTACGGAAGCCGCGTCGAGCTTGTGCATAACGGTATTACCGAAAAAACCAAGGCGATAATCGAGCCTCTGTACTACAATCGAAACAGCTTCTACAATACCTCCAGATTTCCGGCCGGAGAATGCGGAGACGGACGTTATATGATGATTTGCTCTCCTTCGGTAGAGCTTCCGTCTGGACACTGCGCCGTAAAAGACGGCGAGGATGTTTATCTGGTTAGGTCGCACGGCCGTTTTAAGGCGGCCGACAAAGAAATGTACGTGTGGGCGGTTCTTACCGCCTGCACGGTTACTGCGGAGGATGATTATGACTGAGGTGTATAATACCGCCGAAGGGCTCATAAGCGCGGTCAAAGGCGAAATAAGCGGCATAAGGTTTATAAAGGCCTACAGCGGCCGCAAGGCCGAGATCCCGGTAAGCGGATACCTCGCCGTTGTGAGCGTAGAGGAAATAAAGAGCAAGCGCTCCGGGGCTTTGAGCGGACGGATATCGGCTATTCTTTACGGAGCGCCGGAGCTCTCCGCCGAGGATATCGGAAGAAAGGCGGAGGAGCTTTACAGGGCCTTTAAAATCGTCGATTCCGACGGGCTCATCTCCGAGGCATCCGTAAACGAAGCCCGATACGATAATAAAACAGGCTCTGTATGCAGGGAGCTTGCTCTTGTTCTGAGCCCCGAATTACCGGAGCCCGGCGGAGAAATAACCGGGATGACCGCGTACATCAACGGCGCAAGGCTCCGCGGACTCAGGAGCGTTTCGGTAAAAAGAAACTCAAAATCCTCGGACATCCGTGAGATCCTGAGCGGCGAGATAATATATCCCGGCGGAGCTTTTAGTGAATACGAAATCAGTATAAAAACAACGGGAGAGCTTGCGGTCGGCTTTGGCGAGAGCTTTTCGCTCGCGCTGACTGTAGCTGGCGATAGCCTCAGCCTTACCGGTTGCACCCTTATAAGCTCTTCCCTTGAGACCGCAACGGACGGCGAGCCCGTTACGGCACTGAAAATTAAAGCTGTGGAAAGCGAGGACGACATATGATCGAGTATGAAATGATATTATCCGGGATCGAAACGGCGCGGCGTGTGAGCGAGGCCTACGAGCAGGACAGCCGAAGATTTGACCGCGCGCTCCCGGAAGAAGCGGAGGCGAGGGGCGAATGAAAACCGCGACGATGCGATACCGTGGAAAAGAATGGCCGCATAACCCTCAGAGCCTTAAAATCACCTCTCAAAAAGCTGTGGAGGAGAGGCGGCTCGGTTTGGCAGGCGCGCTGGTGCGCGAGCTCGGAAAACACGCGCGGATCGTAACCGGCACAGGAGTGATCATGGGCGCGGATTGCGTGGAGCGTTATATTTCGCTATGCGAGCTGAAAAATCAGCCCGGAAGCGCTGTCCTGACTCTGCCGGGGATCCCTCCCTTTTACGCTTTCTTTAAGAGCCTCGAGCTCATATGCGTCGATTCTCCGGACACAGTTAAGTACAGCTTCGAATTTGTCGAGGATTTGGGCGTACAGGCTCCGGCCATAAAAAAAGAGTATTATACAGTAGCCGAGGGCGAGAGCCTGTGGGATATTTCCCACAGGTTTTCAGTCCCGGTCGAGACGCTGTTAAGGCTCAATCCGTGGGTCAGGCGCCCCGACGAGCTCGAAGAGGGAAGAGAGGCGAGATTATGCTGAAGCTTACAGGTTATCTGCCTGACGGCTCCGAGATCAATCTAGGCGAGCCGCTTTATCTGAATATCAATCAGGATGAAAATATACCGGCCGATGACTTGAGCGCGGTTTTCCCTTTCTGTTACGATTTTCCGGAGCTGGCTCAAATAAGGGCGGAGCTGGACGGCGAGCCGCTGTTTTACGGAACTGTCGACGAGACAAGAACCATCGCGGACTCCTCGGGAGCCTGTATAAGAGTAACCGCGCGGAGTATGGCAGCGCTGCTTCTCGATAACGAGGCAAAGCCGGTCGACTTCTACTGTCCGTCCGCCTCGGTCATGTTCGGGCGCTACGCGAAGCCTGTAGGAATACTAAGGCTCAAGGGCGGCGACGGCGTTTACCGCGACCAACTCACTGTTTCAAAGGGGATGAGCTGTTATCAGGCCTTATGCGCCTTTTCGCTGGCTCTTTACGGAGCTAAGCCCAGGGTCGATCCGAGCGGAGCGCTCGATTTATCAGGAATACATTCCGATAAAAAGCTGTGCTTTTCTAACAGGGACGGAATAAGATATAATTCTATAACAGAAAATAAAAAGCGCTGCGCGCTTCTGTCCGACGTTTTTGTCAAGCTGAGCGACGGCGAGGGTTATGTGTACGACGTGGAGGAAAAGCTCGCGAAAAACCTTGGAG
>CACYDK010000122.1 GCA_902773155.1 uncultured Ruminococcus sp. | reverse complement strand
GGCCATGCTGTGGCGCTCGGCGGAGTCGTTGTCGACAGCGGCAACTTTAACTGGGAAAACGGAAAATTCCCGATGCTCTCCGAGCCTGACGAGAGTTATCACGGAGTAACATATACGAAGCAGTTCGGCAAGGCCGCATTTATCGTAAAGGCTCGTACTCACATTATGCGCGATATGGGCCCCCAGCAGAGCCCCATGAACGCTTTTCTGCTAAACCTCGGACTCGAGACTCTTTTTCTGCGTATTCCCCGTCACTGTGAGAACGCCCTCAAGGTTGCCGAGTTCCTCGAGAATAACGATAAGATCGAGTGGGTAAACTACCCCTCCTTAAAGAGCAGCAAATACTACGAAAGAGTTCAGAAATATATGCCCGGCGGCACCTGCGGCGTAGTTTCCTTCGGAGTGAAGGGCGGCAGAAAAGCGGCTGAAAAGCTTATGGCTAACCTTAAGCTCGCCGCTATAGTTACTCACGTCGCCGACGCGCGCACCTGCTGTCTCCACCCCGCGAGCTCTACCCATCGCCAGATGACCGACGAGCAGCTCGAGGCGGCCGGTATTTCTCCGAGTATGATAAGATTCTCCGTCGGTATCGAAAACGCCGAAGATATCATAGCTGACTTAAAGCAGGCTATCGAATGCGTGGATTGATATGAAGAGCTTCGTTACAGCGATCATTGTTGCTGCGGGCAACTCCACCAGAATGGGACTCGGCTACAGCAAGCAGTTCATACCTCTTCTCGGCGAGCCCGTGATAAAGCATACGCTTATGGCCTTTGAACGCTCGGAAATCATTGATTCGGTTGTAGTAGTCTGCCGTCCTCAGGATGAGGATGATATACGCGGCGTGATCGAATCTGCCGGTATCAGCAAGGTGAAGGCGCTTGTACACGGCGGAAAGGAACGCGATGAGAGCGTGCGCAACGGAATATCCGCCGCCGACAGCAGAACGGAATATTTCGCGATCCACGACGGCGCCAGGCCGCTCGTTTCAGGTCGTGATATCGAGAATGTTGTTCAAGCCGCGTTTGAGTGCGGCGCGGCGGCTCTTGGAGCCTTAGTTACCGACACCATCAAAACCGTCGACAGCGAAAATACAATCATCGGTACCCCCGATCGAGATACCCTCAGAGCCGTACAGACTCCGCAGGTATTTGAAAAGGGTCTTTATCTGCGAGCTCTTGAAAACGCCGCCGATAAAGCCTTGAAGGTTACTGACGATTGCAAGCTTGTTGAGAGCATAGGGGAGAGTGTTAAAATCGTGATCTCGCTCGATCCTAATATAAAGCTCACCACTAAGAGCGATATTATCTTCGCTCAAGCGATCCTTAAAGAAAGAACGGAATAAAAAAGTCTTTTATGCCTTATCCGCCCACGGTAAGGCCGTAGAGATTATCATAATTATGTGGGCGGAAAGGCTATGGCGATTGAGATGAGAATAGGCCACGGTTATGACGTACATAAGCTGGTTGAGGACAGAAAGCTGATACTCGGCGGTGTTGAGATTCCATACGAAAAGGGACTCCTCGGACACAGCGACGCGGATGTGCTGCTCCACGCTATCATGGACGCACTTCTCGGCGCGGCGGCTTTGGGCGATATAGGTAAACTGTTTCCCGACAATGACGACCGCTTTAAGGGCGCCGACAGTATGCTCCTTATGAAGGAGGTTTGTTCGGTAATACGCGAAAACGGCTATGAAATCGTGAATATCGACTCTACGGTTATCGCCCAGCGTCCCAAGCTCAAGGATTTCATCCTTCCGATGCGCGAGGCGATTGCATCTAACTGCGGACTTGATATCGGACAAATCAGCATAAAAGCCACAACCGAGGAACACCTCGGCTTTACAGGCCGCGGCGAGGGTATAAGCGCCCACGCTGTCTGCCTGATCGACAATAAATAATTTATCTCCGGGCAGATTTCTGTCCGGATTTTTTTCTAAAAAACCGGATTTATATTGATAAGCAAAGCGTTTGTATGTTATTATATAAAGGTATTATCGCGAAAGTAATCGCGTTCGCTGAGAGGTTTGTATGAAACGGATTATCTCTTTGCTTTTGGTGTTGATGACGCTCGCCGGTGTGTTTTCCGGCTGTTCCGAGTCGGGCTCCGGCGAGGGTAAGCTGAAAATCTACTGCACAGAGGCTCAGGCCGAAAGCTATAAAAACATTTTTAAGTATTATAATGAATATTGTCTAATCAATCAGAGCTTCGGCCCGGACTATCAGGTTGAGTTTGTGACCTTTGCCGACGACGTCGAGCTTTATCGAAAGGCTTCGACGGAGATCATGGCCGGAGGAGGTCCCGACGTTTTTTTTACGGAGCAGATTCTGCCCTTTGAGAAAATGATAGGAGCCGGTACCTTCGCTGATATAGACGAGAGCGCAAAGCGTGAGGGAGTGAGCTTCGACTTCTCCGACTGCAATGCCAACGTTATGGATTCCGGAGTATGGAACGGTAAACGATACATTGTTCCTGTGGTATACAGCGCGCGTTTTATGTCGTCAGATAAGTCTCAGCTCAATGAGGCCGGGCTTAAAAAGAAGAACGGGGACGTTGTCACATATACTGACCTTTTGACTCCGATGAGCCGGGGCGTAAAGCATCTCGGTTACGATATAAACACCGAGCTTCTTACAAACAGGCTAATCTACGACTGCGTCGATATGAAGAGCAAATCCGTTAGCTTCGGAAAAGAGTTTATCGAAGGGCTTAGGGTTATGAAGAAGCTCTACGAGTATGAACAGAAAAACGGCGAAGTCGATATTGAGGGGAATCCGTATTTGGAGTATATGGAGTATATCAATCCCACCAAGAGACTGTTTACAAACGCTCAAAACAGCTTTTCTAACGCCGTTGTCGATCTGGCATGCAGTTACCGCGAGACGGCTGTCGATTTCTACTATGATAAAAAGGTCGCCGAAAGCAAGGTAGTTTTGAGGGGAGTATCGCTTGAAAGCGACGATGATTCCGGATTTATTGACTTTGGGATCGCCGTCAACCGCAATACAAAACGTATGAAAAAAGCTCTCGAGTTTATAAAATACTCCGTTTCAAAAACCGGACAATCGCACATAACCAGTCCCTATAGCAGCTATGCGTACGGAAACTCTTTTCCGGTTAATAAAACTGTGTTCAAAAAACGTATAAAGAACGCCCGCGAGTATAAGGACTTTGAGCAGAAGGAATGCGCTATGGACTCCGAGGTTATGCGTGAATATGTAAGGATCGCTGAGAATGTCGGCGAGTGCAGGCTTTACGGTGGCTCGTCTTACTACACTGAAAATATTGCCGGTAAGCTTATCAACAAATATCTGCGCGACGAGCTGAGCGAGAATAAGCTAATTCGCCAGCTCAGTTCGGCCACGAAGTTTTATTTAGAGGAATGATTATGAGAGGTAAAAAAGAAGTAATAGCGGCTATGTTTTTTATACTGCCGT
>CACYDK010000121.1 GCA_902773155.1 uncultured Ruminococcus sp. | reverse complement strand
CGCCGCCCTGCAAAACGAAGGTGCGAAAGCCGAGCGAGTATCCCTCGCGGCAGCACTCCATTATATCGTCCGCGCTGAGCCTGTATCGCTGACACGCCTTGTTACCGGCGCGGATTCCGCAGTAGAAGCAGTTTTGACGGCAGTAGTTTGTAAACTCGATGAGTCCGCGCGTATACACGTCTCGGCCGTAGTTTTCGATTCGCCTCTCCTCCGCGAGCGAGCGCAGAAGCTCGTTTTCTCCGGCCTCTATGAGCGCCTTTAGCTCGTCCCTGCTGAGCTCGCCGCGCTCATACAGCCGCCTTGTGAGGTCAGTCGTTGAATACATATTTGGAATAAGCCGCCTTGGCGCTGACTCCGGACAGGCTTCCGAGCTTGCCCGAGAAGGTCGAGATTATGTCCTGCGGAGCGTCCATAACCACGCTGATTATCGACAGCCCGCGCTTTTTGTACGGGATCCCCATACGGCCTACGATGTAGTCGCTCGAGTCGCTTATCAGCTTGTTGACCTCCCCGACCGACTGTGAATTTTCAAGAATAATGCTTATTACGGCAACACGCGTCTCCATTTTTCCCTCCATAAAAAAACCCGCGCCGAAAGGCACGGGTGAAACAGTTTATCCGATCAGCCTTTCGCCTCAATGTGATTTCAGCGTCAGTAGCTCTGTAAAGAATATTGTATCACAGTTATTCTTTGAATTCAAGCCCGGTTTATTCGTGGATTTAGATAAATCTCGATAAGGAATTTTATGCATTAATACAAAATTGCTCCGCAGGTTTGCAAAGCAGGGTAAAGCGGAGTAGAATATAAAAGGGAGTGATGAGAATGAACCGCAAAACTGCCGATATACTGTTCAAGATCGGGATCGCCGTGATAATCGCCGGAGCCTTGGCGGGCGCGCTTCTCGGCGTGATATTCGGTCGCGGCGGCTTTAATCTTATTCCGTCCGTCACCGTGTGGCTCTTAAGCGTTATTTCGGGAACAGGCATTATTACCGTCTCGTCGAGCCTCGGCGAAGCCGGCGATAAAAAGCGCGCGGACGAGCTCGCCCTTGAGGATATTATCGAGCGGATCAAAAGCGAGGAGAGCGAAAAATCCTAACCCAAGACTGAATAAATTACGATAAACAGTGTATTCTTTCATAATTTTGTATATTTTTATTATTACTATGGAGAAAAATACCGTGAAAATGTATATTTTTAAAAAAATGTATTGACTAGGCTGTTTTTTTACGATATAATCTATACATCCAATTTTTTAGGAGGGAAATATATGAACAACTCAAAAGGTCTTTCTATCGCTGCTTTAGTATGCGGTATCATCGGTATTGTAGGCGGCTGGATCCCCGGCGTTACATACGTTGCTCTTCCGCTCGCTATTCTCGGTATCATCTTCGGTGTTATCGGAATGAAGAAGGCTAAGGCTTCCGGTGAGAGCAAGGGTCTTGCAGTAGCCGGTCTCGTATGCGGTATCATCGGTACAGTTTTCGCTGTAATCGGTCTCATCTGCGTAGTATGCGTATTCGCTGCAGCCAACTCCATCATTGATAGCGCTGCTAACGGCAACCTCAGCAGTCTTTACGACGCTCTTAGCTCACTCAGCTAATCAGTAACAAGAAAATAGGGCAGGCGTAGGGTTTTTCTTATGCCTGTTTTATTTTTACATTGTTATCCCGTCGGAACGCCCAAAAGCCGGCGTTTATACGCCGTGTGCGCAACGCTGATTTGCGCGTCCCGATAAAATTTGCGGTATGCGCGTATGAAATACGCGGTATCGGCTTAAGGATTATTGCTATGATTCCAAATATTGAACTTTTCGGAAGGACGATCTCGCCATATTTGATTTTCGCCCTTCTCGGTATTTTTACGGTTCTGCCCGTAAGCTATTTTATGGCAAAGAAAAAGGGTCTCGACGAGATCGAGATGCTCATAATGATGCTCTGCTCGTTCGGCGGAGTCGTTGTTTTCAGCCACCTGCTGTACGCATTTACCGTACCGGATACGGTAGTGAGGGTTTTCTCCAATCTCGACAAGATCAAGGACTTTGACGGCTTTATGTACGCGTTCGGACTGATCCTGGGCGGCTCGGTGTTCTACGGCGGACTTATCGGCGCGATTTTTGTTTTTGCCGTATACACAAAGGCGCGCAAGCTCTCGTTCGGCGACTACAGCGACATCGGCGCTATGATGATCCCTCTCTTCCACTTCTTCGGACGGCTCGGGTGCTTTACCGCGGGCTGCTGCTATGGAGTGGAGTGGGAGCACGGCATTGTGTACGAGCATTCCATACTCGAAAGCGCGAACCACGTAGCGCGTTTTCCGGTGCAGCTTGTCGAGGCGGTGCTGAATCTTATGCTGTTCTTCCTGCTTTTCTATTTATACAAGCGCGGAAAGGCTACGCACAAGATACTGCTTCTTTACCTGCTGATCTATCCTGTTTACCGCTTTATTCTTGAATTTTTCCGCGGAGACACCTACCGCGGCTTCGTGGGCTTTATGTCGACGAGTCAGTTCATCTCGGTAATTCTGTTCACGATAAGCGCGGTCGTGCTCATCGTGCAGGGGATCAGAAAACGCAAAGCATAGTTACAAACAAGGGGCTGTCGCAAATTCTGCGACAGCCTCAACTTATCCTTTTTAAAGGGGTGTTTTTGGTTTTCATATGTACCCCTTTTTAAAGGGGTGCGAATTGTTGCGAACATAGTGAGCCAATTCGCGGGGATCGTGTAGCGGAGCGATCCTCTGTCAGAACGTTCATAGAGAAGAAAGATAATCCCCCAAAATCGAGCCCGTTGGGCTAACGATTTTGACCCTCTCAGCGAGGGCGGCACCCCTTTTGTCAGCCTGTGGCTGACAT
>CACYDK010000120.1 GCA_902773155.1 uncultured Ruminococcus sp. | reverse complement strand
GAGATAAACAGTGTTTGAACCGGAAACATAGTCGGCCTCGCTGTCGCCGTTGCCGTTGCCGTTGTCGCCGTTGCCGTTATCGCCGTTGTCGCCGTTGTCGCCGTTTTCGCCGTCGCCCCAGGTTCCGCTCCAGGGCTGAGCGATGTAATGGCCTTCGCCGTCCTGCTCGCTGCTTACCCACATACCTTCAACACCCTGGAATCCAGTGATGTTGTTGGTCTGAGCGCCTTCGCCGTTGCTTACGATGAAAGCTTCAGCACTGCCGGGAATGTAGAGCATGAAATTGTCATGACCCTCGGGATTCTTTTCAATAAATGTTCCGTCCATAATCCAACCCGGCCATTCGCCTGTAAGCTTTTCGTCGCCGTTCCAGGCATAAACATAAAGCTTATTCCAGTCGAGGTTGTTTGTGAACTTAACCATGTACTCGCCTTTTTCATTTTGTTCGGCAGCCGACGCAGATATACCCGCAACCGAGATTACGGAGAGAATCATAATCAGTGCCAGAAAAACGCTCGTTAATTTCTTGATAGATGTTTTCATAGAAACGTCCTCCTTCTAAAATTGCAACACTATTGTAACATTTCCCTAGCGTTTATGCTATTGGCAAAATAGTCAAATTAACAGTCTTTTTTTGTTTAAAATGCCACGGGTTTGAACAAGGGAAAAAATAGTCTACAAATGATACCAACAAAACAGGTGTTTTTTAGTTAGTTTTCTCGCGGATGATAACGAAACGGCCTCCCAAAAAGGGAGACCGTAATTATCAGTTATTTGCTCTGGAGCCGGAGCCCGAGGAAGAGGTTTCGGGAGACTTGGTACCTACCGTTACGATTTCGCTGACGGCGAGCGTCACCATACGCTCTGATAGCTTTTTGCGGCTTTTGACCTTTCCGTTAACATACTTTACACGGTAGGTTACGGCTTTTTCGCCGTTTACGCCCTGACGTGTTATCTTCCGCTCTCCCTTATACATAGTCGGATTGTACTGCTCGCTGGTTGTATAGGGGACGCTCTCCTTTACCGTTTCTTCCTTGTACTCGACGGTTTTTACGGAAAGCTTCATATTGTTTTTGATCTTGCGGGTAAGCTTTTTGCTTATTACGTCGTTTTCGCCGGGCGTAACGTTCTGTTCCACAAGGAAAGCCCCTACCGTGTCGGCCTTAGTGAAAACGGTTTTCTTTTCGCCGTAGAGAGTGAAGATGACCTTGCTCTCTCTCCAAACGTTTATCTCCATTCCGTCCTCGAGGATCTCGGAAAGCTCGTGGTCACACTTTTCACCGCGCTCCACCTTGATCCCGGCCTTGTCCAAAGCGTCCTCGACCGTGCCGCCGAAAACCTCAACCGTAACATCACTGCTGTTTTTATATACTTTTACCTTCGCGTAGCGCCGGATCACAATTTCTTCGGTTTTGTCGGTGATCTCGTATATTCTTGATGGCTCGGCGATATCGCGCGAACCCAGCTCGATTTTCGCGTTCGAGAGAGCCTCGCTCACCGTCATTCCGGTTTTTGCTTTTATGTTTGTAACAGAGGAGTTGTCCCTTACCTTTAGGGCGACTTCCTTTCCGCAGCCCGAAAAGCTTAGCGCAGTCGCCGCGATAAGAGCGGCCGCGAGCGCAGACTTTAATATGTATATAGGCTTCATTACTAACCTCCGTAGTGTGATATCATTTTTCAAGCGGAGTACATTATAGCACCGCCGAAGCAATATTGCAAGCGGTTTTTCAACAATCCCGGAAAAAGCAAAAAAGATTGTCGCATTAAGCGAGACCCCTTTTCTGTTATTAGCAATTCGCAATTTTGACCCCTTTAAAAAGGGGTACATAGAAAAAGCAAAAGCCCCCTTTAAAAAGGGGTACGGGGGCCGTCGCGGAATTGGCGACAGCCCCGTATCAGCATATTCAGATTTCAACTATGACGAAGCTCTGCGGACTGAGGGTCATCTTTTCCCATGACTGCACATATTCGCCGATCTTGTAGATATCCTGCTTGACCTCGTACTCAAACTTTACGTCGGTAAGGCGATCGAGAGGATTAACAAAAATCACGAATTTTCCGCGCTTGTATACGAACGGGAATGAGTTCTCCTCGGCGTAAAGCACCTCAAATTCGCCCTCGGAGCCGAGCTCGCTGTATTTTTTGCGAAGCTTAATAATGTCCTTTACGACCTTGTAGATGCTGTCCTTCTTACGCTTCTGGTTTTCGACCGTAGGTGCATCTTTATCCGGATCGACGGGGATGTAGGTGGTATCGCTCTCGGAAAAGCCGAAGTTCTTGCCCTTTCCCCACTGCATCGGAGAGCGCGAGCCCGTGCGGCTGTAGCCGCCCTCGACGCTCGTCAGACCCTTGAGATAGCGCATGCCGATTTCGTCGCCATAGTAAAGGAAGGGCACGCCGGGCAGGGTGAAGATCGTAGCGTAGGCGATTTTGATAGCCTCGTTGTCGAGGTAAGCCGTGAGACGAGGGGTATCGTGGTTACAGGTAATGAAGCTGATGTAGCCGTTATCCTTGGTATTTAAATAAGCGGGAACATATTCGTCGGTAAAGGCTCTGATATTGCCCTCGCCGTTTTTGTTGAAGAAGGCCTTGTCTCCCCAGTTTCCGGCACGAAAAAGTACATTGTAACCGTTTCCGAAGTGATCGAGGTAGAAGTCGGAGTGGAAGCCTCCCCTATTGATCGCGACCTGAGGATTGCACCACTCGGACACCAGAGCGGCGTCGGGATAGTCGCGGTCGAGCATTTCACGGATCTCGGCCCAGATCGTCGCGGTCGGGAGCTTTGTATCGTCGTTCTTGACGAGAGAATCGGCCATATCGACCCGGAAGCCGTCAAAGCCCTTGTCAAGCCAGAAACGCATAATATCCTTGAGCGCCTTTACGGTTGCGCGGCAGTCGGGGTGATCCATCGGAAGCTGCCATTCGGGGTGGGTGATCTCGGCAAAGCCGTAGTTCAAAGCCGGCTGGCTTGAGAAATAATTTACCATATAGTTTCCGTCGCGCTCGCAGAGACCGCACATCAGACGGTACTCGGGAGGAGCGTTCCAGACCGAATCGGTAAAGATATAGCGGTTTGTAAATTTATTCTGCTTGGCGAGTCGAGCATGCTTGAACCACGCGTGGGTATCGCTTGTATGACCGGGAACAAGGTCGAGGATTATGCGCATTTTCTTTTTATGCGCAAGCTCCAGAAGCTCCACCAGGTCTTCGTTTGTACCGTAGCGGGGGGCGACCTTTTTATACTGTCTTACGTCATAACCGGCGTCCTTGAACGGGGAGTCATACACCGGGTTGAGCCAGATGGCGTTACAGCCGAGCTGCTTTACATAATCCAGCTTCTCGATGATCCCGCGGATATCACCTATCCCGTCGCCGTTAGAATCGTAAAAGCTCTGCGGGTAAATCTCATAAAATATTGCGTCCTTTAACCATTTTGGCATTATTCTCAACTCCCTTTTGTTAATAGAAAACACCGCGATCCGCACAACTCGGTCATACGGCATTGTTTACATTATAATAATAACACATCAGGAGCCCTGTATGCAATAGAAAAAACGCAAGTTTTGCACACAGCAAAGAATAGTTTCCATTATTATTCACTTGCAAAACGAGCTCAGTCATCATAATATGTTAGCGGGTGATTTTATGACGATTGAACAGCTGGACAGCTGCCGGGTGCTTATTGTGCTGAAGGCGGAGGATATGAGGGATTTTTCGCTCGAATACAATACGCTGAGCTTCTCGGACGCTCATTCGCGCAGGATACTCAGCCGGCTGCTGACGCTCGCGTGCTCAAAAACCGGGATGGATGTAACAAACAAGAAAATGCTTGTTGAGGCTCTTCCGCACAAAAACGGCTGTTTGATCCTGCTCACCCTTTCGCCGAAGAAAAAGCGAAAAAGCTACAAAATAAAACGCGACCGTAAAAAGCTTTGCTGTATTTTTAAGGACGTCGACGGTCTTTTGGACGCGTCAAAGGCATTAAGAGGCAAGATACTTCCACGAAACAGAGCCTACAGGCTGAAAGAGAAGTACTACCTGATCATCGACAGTCGTCCGGTGTCGCTAAGCGCTCTGGGGACGCTGACGGAATTCTGCGAGACGGTGTCCTGCTCTCCGGCGGCAGCGGCTAGGATCGAGGAAAACGGCAGACTCATAGCGGACGGAAACGCTGTGAGAAAAATAGGCGAAAAAATAATTTGAATTTTTTTGAAAAAACGCTTGATTTTTTTTTAACATAGTGATATAATAGCGAACGTTGTCGGAAAACGGCAACAGAGTTGGTGTCGATGACGCAGGGGGTCCACCCGTTCCCATACCGAACACGGAAGTTAAGCCCTGTAGTGCCGACGATAGTTGGCTGGT
>CACYDK010000119.1 GCA_902773155.1 uncultured Ruminococcus sp. | reverse complement strand
GTCTGTGTATTGTCCTTTTCTGCGTAAGAAAGCGTGAATGTGTCGTCGCCGTTGTCAACTAGCGTGAATTCTAACTCCTTGTTCGCGGGAACCTTGAGCTTATCGGCGTTCTTTCCGAGCACACTTGTGTTCTTGAGGGTTACGCTTGTTACGTCTCCCTGCCAGCCGTCGGTCATGTACCAGTTTGCGTTATTATCTTCCTTAACAGCTACATAGGACTCAGCTGTAAAGGTAGCGGTCAGCTTGCCGTTTACAAACTTGTATGTGCCCATATTAGCGGCGTCACCTTCGCAGGCATAGTCTGCTCCGTTGATCCATCCGAAGAGATAATATGTCTTTGCGTTAGGATCTGTGGGAGGATCGGTCGGCGGATCTGTGGGAGGATCTGTGGGAGGATCTGTAGGAGGATCGGTCGGAGGATCAGTCGGATCCTCGACTTCGGTGATAGCGTCCGAAAGGGCTCCGCCAAACTCACAGTTATTCTGTGTTATAAGGTTACTATCAGCAACGCCCTCGGTGAAAATGTAAACATTATCTTGGAATTCTGCATCTTCACCTTCGTCAACAGGATTGATTGTCATGTCGTAGAAGTTGAGAGTGATCGTCTGATTCTCTGTAACATCGTCCTTAAGCGTAAAGGTAAAGGTTACAATGTCATCCATAGTCGAGAAATCATTACCTTTTGTGCCCGAAATAATGAATTTCTGGAATCCGTTATTTACGACTGAGGACAGCTTAGGATAATAACTGGGATTAGAGTTGGAAAGCTTCGAGTTATACTCGACTAAATCCTTGTTTATTTTACCGTTGGCGTCAGTCTTAAAGGTGAGCGAATTCGTATCGAATTCGAATCTTATCTGGCCGTCTGTCCACGGTAAACCGGTCTTCATCTTTGCAGTCACCTTGAATGACGAGCCGGGCTTATAGGCCTTTGTGATATCGCTGAAAACGTTCTGCTTTGATTTAAGAGTAACGTTAACGGTATCGCTCTCGGCAAACGAGGTAACCGTAGCGGCAACCGTGATCATTGATATTAACAATAATATCGACAGTATTACCGCAACTGATTTTCTTACAGTTTGCATTATAACTTCTCCTTTGCTTATTATTTTCCGTGTAATTTTTTCACGGTTCACTCAAAACGGGAGCTCTACGAACCGCATTGCACAGAATATTATAACACATTACCATTTTATAACTATCTCGTTGAAAAATCAATGTGCATTATGTATAAATTTCACAAAACATTTTTAGCTATTATTTTTTAAAACGAGTTTTGCAAAAAATACAGCCGGAGAGACGTTTCCAATAGGCTTGGAACCGTCAGTCCGGCTTTTTGTTATATCAGTTATTATATCAGGGATAGAAAGGGTCTACTCCGTCGACCGCCTTCTTCGCAAAAGGCAGCGAATAGGGCATCATAGAGAGCTGGTAACCGCTGAGGAAGGGCGCGGCGTAGGCGGAAATACCCTTGAATATTTCCTCCATCTTGTCGCCGGTAAAGTCGACTATAACGAGATAGCTCGGCTTTTCCTCGTTTTCGCGCTTGAACATACGCAGGTAGGCCTTGTTGACGTCGTCGCGCTCGCGGACAAAGTTGATTATCGCGGCCATCATATCTATGGGATATTCGTCCGGCTCGGGATCGCCAAGCTCGATTTTCTCATCCGCTCCGATAGTTTTCTGAGTAAGGCCTCCGCGCTCGCGATCCATCTCGCGCTTTTGCTCCGCAAGCGACTGAACCATAGCCTTGGGGAAGGCTACTGAGCGGCCGAAGGGATTTATCACAAAGCCCATAACGTTGGAGTCGGGAGCCTGTAAAAGCTGATAATACGCGTCGAAATCCATTATCACATCGTTTCGGCCGTGGACTCCCTCCCACTTCTTCTTTTCGTCGAGGTCGGTAAAGGCCGGAAAGAATTTTTCACCCTTTTGATTCTCGATAAGCTGGAACTGCACCTGGGTCTCCTGCTGCATAACTGTTCCGCCGTTGTCGGTTTTAGCGACAGGCTGAGGGCCGGATACGTTGGCCGGAGTGATGAATTTGGCTTTCATTACCGCGTTGATCATAGCGTTTACCGTATCGGGATTATTGTTTTTCTGCATCTCCTCGATAGCCTTAAGAAGCTCGGGGTTTTTCACCGGCTTCGGGTTTTTTTCCTGTTTTAATTCCATATTAGTCCTCCAAATTATTTGGGTGAGATTTTACTGTATCAAAATTCGCTGTATTTTTCCGACGCGCTCAAAACGCGATCGCAGCAGAAGTATATGTAGGTCTGGTCTACGATCAGCTTAGAGTCGCCGAAGCTCACGGCGAATATGCGGCCGCTGTCGACGGATTCCTTTGAAACCGCCTTGATCGGACTGCGCCAGAACTCCTTTTCGTCGAGAGCGTATTCACGTGCGAAGCTCTCGGCGGTAAGGCTCACGGTATTGTAGCCGATAAACGGGCTGAGCTCGTCGCTGTCTATAAGATAATACTGTTTTTTCAGAAGCTTTATACCGATATCGACGTTAACAAGCGCTCCTATGTAGGAGGAGCTTTGCCCGAGAAACATACCGGTCTTAAAATAGCCGATCGAAACTGTCAGATCCGAGCGCACGGCCACGGGCAGAGCCATACCGTTCGCTCCCGAAAGTCCGCTGTTGATATCGACGCTGACCTTAAAGGCGCGGGAACGGTTTATGCTCTCGATAAGGCCTTGTAATTCCGGCGAAAGCGAGCCGGAAAAGCCCGTGCCCAGAATGCAGTCGACGATCATATCGTACTCGGAAAAATCGGTAGCGCCGCTGCAAAAGGACATTTCAACATTGTTCATCAGACAGCGGTTGTAATAATACTCTCCGTCCTCGGAGAGCTTTTCGCCGATCCTCAGAACTATCGGCCGAAAGCCGCGCTCCGAAAGTATTTCCGCAAGGGCATAGCCGTCGCCGCCGTTGTTGCCGCTGCCGCAGACCACGGCGATTTTTCCGTGCCACGCGACGCTTCTGAAAACTCCCCCGGCGGCGCGCTTCATAAGCTCGCGTCCGCTTACCGAAGTGTTGATCGTATACGCGTCGCTCTCGCGCATATTTTTTACTGTGATTACATTATCCATTTATCTTCTCAATAGTTTTTTTATTGCTGATTTAATGATTTCCTTGGCTCTGACGTATTTACGGTGAGAGCAAAGCAAAAAACGTCTGCGCTTAAGCGAGCGGCACCAGAACCGCACATAGCGCAGATAAGAGGGGTCTCTTACCGTATGATTCTTTCCATCCTTGTACCACGAGTCGAGAACGCCTATGATGTTTTCGTCGCGAACCCCGTACTCGAGCTCCCACTGGTTGTCGCCGCAGCATACGTAACCGGAGTCCTCGATTTTTAAAATGCGGTGCATAACCAGCTCGCCTGTATCCCGGCGGTACACAGGTATATCGTGCACCTTAAGCGGAAACTCGGGACGAACGAGATATGCGTCTACATCGCCCTTGAGCATGGGATACATGCTCGTGCCCTTCGGTTTTACAATACAGAAGCCGTATTCCTGTATGACCTCGGCGTACGACTTAACCATCCAAAAGCCCAGCCTTGTCAAGATTGAGAACAAAAGCCTCGGCGTCAGCCCTGGCGACCGCTTCGTCGACCTCGTAAGCTTCGACTATTGCGGCGGCGAGCTCGTCGAGGGTCTTATCCTCGCTGAGCTGTTTGTAAATAAAGGAGCCGACCTCGTTTAGGGTGATAAGGCGGTTGAAATCCTCTGCGCCTTCTCCAACCGCGACGACGATCGAGTCGTCTCCGAAGCGGCGGAGCATAAAGCCGTCTTTAATCTTCATTTGCTTTTCCTTTCTCATTTCCGAAAATGCCGTTATAGGCTGTTATTGCGGCATCGTCGTCCATATTGACCCGGAGGTCGTAGCAGCTTACCTGAGTGATGAACCCGTCGAGAAGCTCGAGCAGATTGCTCATAAGCTTTGGCTCGGACGGCCGGACGGTCTGATTCAAGGCTCGGGTCACAACAGAAACCGTGTCGATCTCGCCTATGGAGTTCGTCTCGCTTCTTGAAAGAAAACACAGCGCCCTGGCCTTACAGCGAACGTTCTCGCCGAGGCCTTCCTTTCCGCGCCACGGGGTTCCGTAAACATAGAAAACGCCGTCTACCTTTCGGATAACGGGCTTGTCGTCGTTTATTATCTTGACTCGGTCTCCAAAATTCTTCATCCACAGGTTTCGGTGGGTGCTTTTTCCGGTTCCGCTGCGTGCGGTAAACATAACAGCCTGTCCGTCTACCGAAATAGACGAACAGTGAAAGAAGAACGCGTCGTAGCGCTCCATTATTATATAAATATATTTGCGGTAAACCGCTGTGCTCTCGTGCATCGGTTCCGGTAAGTCGTGCGGCGAGAGCTCGCGCTCGCGGGCTAAATCCTCGTCGGTGATCTCGATATGAAAATCCGGCTCGCCGTCAAAGAGATAGTCCCGCATGGTATCGTAGGTGTATCTGTAGCGGATATCGGCGGAAAACGGGATATCCGCTATCTTAAAGGTAAAAATCATGGCTGGAATACTTTATGGTAATAGCCTTCCTCGTCTGTCTCCCAAACGCGGCTGTCGGTAGTCGGTTCGGTTGCGGGAGCGGACGTCGCCTTCTCGGTCGGCTCTGTAGTCTTAGGCTTTTCGGGCTTCTCGGTTGGATCTGTAGCCTTAGGATCGGTTTCCTTATCATCCGCGTCTGTAGCCCTGGGATCTGCGGGCGCCCCGGTTACCTTCTCGGTCGGGTCTGTAGCCTTGGGATCGGTAGGCTTCTCTGTCGCCTTATCGGTCGGGTCCGTAGCCTTGGGATCAGTTGTCTTTTCGGTTGCCTTCTCGGTCGGCTTTGTTTCATCTTCAACTATGGGAAGCTTCTCAACCACACCGGCAATAAACTGCTGGATAACCGTTACGTCCCTGACTGTAACCTGCTTGTCGCCGTTAACGTCGGCGATCGCCTGGTAATTGGCCGGCTCGTCTACAAGCTCAGCCATTACACGCTGAACAAGAGTCGCGTCATTGATATTGACTTTGCCGTCGCCGTTAACGTCGCCCATGCGCGCGTCGGCGGCGGAAACTGCCGTAATGCTTGTTGTGATCACTGCGGCCGCGCAAACAGCCGAGAGAAACTTTTTAAAGGTCACTGAAATCTACCTCCACGTTATCTTGTATTTCCTTGGATGAGGTTGACGAGCCGGAAGAACTGTTTGTCTTACTGCTCGTCGAGCTGCTCGTCTTGCCGCTTGAGGAGCTGCTTGTCTTACTGTTCGAGGAGCTGGTTGTCTTGCTGCTCGAGGAGTTGCTCGTCTTGCCGCTTGAGTCGTTGCTTTTTTTATTACTTGTTTTACTGCTTGTCTTATCGTCCGAGGAGCTGCTCACCTTGTCCGAAGAACTGCTCGTCTTATTGCCGGAGGAATCGCCCGCGGAGCTCGAGGAGCTCGAGGAGCTCTTCTTGCCGCTCGAGGACGAGGTTTTCTTGCCGGAGCCTTCAGAGGAAGTCTTTTTGCCGGAGCTCTCGTTAGAGGTCTTGTTGTCAGACTTGCTGTCGGAGCCCGCGTCCTTTTTTGTATCGGAGCTTGTCGGATTTTGAGGCTTGTCGGAGCCGCAGCTGCAAAGCGCCGCGGATGTGCTCAAAATGAGCGCTGATAAGATTATTGCGGTTAATTTTTTAAATTTCATATACATCACCATTAAAATGATATACTAAAACTTTCAAAAAAGCAAGACCCAAATTGTATAAAACGAAGATTTATAAACGGCCTGATTGTCGGCAAAGCGCAACAACGGCCGGGCAAACAGGCTTGATGCCTGTCTGCCCGGCCGCGTCTTAAGGATAATAACACCTAATTGAGAAGAAGTCTTTAGTATTAATAGATTCCCTGAACAGTGACCTCGCCGGCGTTCACCGTTACGACGGTTCCGTTCGAGAGCATTACTCCGAGCTCGCCGTTGTTGCTGACCGAGACGGCCATTCCGCTGACGTTGCGCTTTCCGCGGGCAAAGGTGACCTGACGACCGATAGTAGCGCAAAGCCGCTGATATTCGGCCACAGCCTCTCCGCCCAGGCGGTAGCGGTTTTGTACGATCTCCTGCTCAAGATAATTGAGCGCCGTAGCCACAAACTTGTTGCGGTCGATATGGCGTCCTGTTTCTAATAGGATTGACGTCGCCTTGTGAGCGATTTCGTCAGGGAACGAGGTATTGCTAACGTTTATGCCGATTCCGGTAACGGTATATTCGACCTTGTCCGGCTGGCTTGCCATTTCGGTAAGTATACCGACCAGCTTCTTGCGGCCGACGATAATGTCGTTCGGCCATTTTATGCGGCTGTCGAGCATACAAAAGTCGTTTACGGCGCGGCACATCGCAAGACCTGCCAGAGGCGTGATCGAAGCGATCTCAGAGGGCATCATATCCGGCCTGAGAAGGATCGACATCGAAATGGTCTCGTCGCGCTTGCTCATCCAGCTTCGGCCGAGTCTGCCCTTTCCGGAGGTCTGCTCGCGCGAAAGCACGACGGTACCGGCCTCCGCTCCCTTTTCGGCAAGAGCCTTTAGGTAGTCGTTTGTGGAACCGACGGTGTCGAGCAGACGAATATTGCGTCCGACGAACTTGGTCTTGAGGTGAAGATTGATCGACTCAGCGCAAAGGTCAACGGGCAGGCTTATCAGCTTGTAGCCCTTATTTGTGGCCGACTCGATCTCAAAGCCCTTGTCCCGAAGTCCCTTAACGGCCTTGTTGACCGCCTGTCGCGAAATTCCGAGAGACTCTGAAATCTGCTGTCCAGAGAGGTAACCCTCGCTGTTATAAATTAGCTGTAGTATTTTTTCTTTCATTTTTCCCGTTCCTAAAACGTTATTTTCAAAACTCTGATCTCAAAAAACTAAATCTTGTTTACGCTTTGCTCTTCTTTACGGCGTCGATGATTTTTACAATCACCGGAGCGAGAACCATATTTACCGCAAGCTCAACGATGAAGTTGATTCCGGTAAGTCCCATAAAGATAAACGTAACGGCGTCCTGACCGGCCGCTGAAGCCCAGGAGCTGAGAAGCGGATTAAAGAATAAGGCCAGACCGGCGATGAATATCCCGGTGTT
>CACYDK010000118.1 GCA_902773155.1 uncultured Ruminococcus sp. | reverse complement strand
GTTTAATTCCGGAACTGGTCGGCAGAATTCCGGTTATCACTTCTTTGGAACAGTTGGATGAAGAGAGCCTTGTGCGCATTCTGCTCGAGCCGAAGAACTCGCTTGTAAAACAGTATCAGCACCTGTTTGCTCTCGACGGAGTAAAACTCAGCTTTACCGACGACGCTCTTAGGGCTATTGCTGAAAAAGCTAAAGAGCAAAAAACCGGAGCAAGAGGACTTCGCGGTATTATGGAAGACATTTTGAACGATTTGATGTTCGATGTTCCGTCCGATGATACAATAACTGAGGTTATCATCAACAAAGACGTTGTAGACAAAACCTCAGAGCCGGTTATTAGCCGCGCTAAAGCTAAGAAACGAAGCAGATTAAACTTTAAAAACTCCAAGGTGATCACCGCCGAAGAGGTTTCTTAATACGTTAGTCATAGGCTGTAATGTAGATTCAATGAGGAATTTTGCACTACAGCCTATTTGCCCATAACAAGAAAGGAAATGGCAATATGGATAAATCAGATTATAATGTTTACAATCTTCCGGTTCTGCCGCTTCGCGGACTAGTTGTCTTTCCTAAGGCTCTTCTGCATTTTGATGTAGGCAGAAATAAATCAAAAAACGCGATTAAAATCGCTATGAATGAGAATCAGCAGGTTTTCCTCGTGACTCAGAAAAACCCTGCCGCGAGAGAGCCGAAAAGCTCAGACCTTTATACTGTGGGCGTTATCGCAAAAATTGTGCAGGTAATGAATCAAACCGATAACGTAACACGCGTTATTGTTGAGGGTCAGTATCGCGCAGTTATGAACGAGTATATCGAGGGAGATAAATGTAGCTTTGCGCGCGTTACCGCAAGACCTGAAAATGCTGAGCCTCATTCAGCTCGCTCTACAGCGTTGATCAGACAGGTTAAATCCGCTTTTGAACAGTATACTCACCTTGTCCCTAATGTTTCCGCTGACGTTATGTTCCGTGCGGCTATGTGTAGCGACGGGGGAGAGCTTGCTGATTTCGTCGCCGGAAACGTGCTTCCTGACTTTACCGATAAGCAACTCATTCTCGAAACGTTTGATATTGGAGAAAGGCTTAACACCCTCCTAGATATCCTAAATGAAGAGTTATACATTTTAAGAATTGAGGACGAAATAAGCGAAAAAGCCAGAAAACGAATCGATCAGAGTCAGCGTGAGTATTTCCTAAAGGAGCAGCGCAGCGTTATTGACGCCGAGCTCGGAGAGTCCGATAATCCCTCCGACGAGGCCGAAGTATATATTGAGAGAATAAAAAATCTTAAACTGCCGGAGGAAAGCGAAGAATATCTCATTAGAGAGTGTAAAAAGCTTTCCCGTATGCCCTTTGGTAGCCAGGAGGTTTCTGTAATAAGGTCATATCTCGATACTGTTCTTGAGCTTCCGTGGAATATCTCTACAAAGGATAAGCTTAATCTCAAGACTATAGGGATGAAGCTTGACAAAAATCATTACGGGCTTGAAAAGGTCAAGGAGAGAATTCTCGAGCACCTTGCCGTTCGTAAGCTCAACGGAAATATAAAGGGACAGATTATCTGCCTTGTAGGTCCTCCCGGAGTAGGTAAGACCTCTATAGCTCAGTCTGTAGCGGAGGCTATAGGCAGAAAATCAGCTCGTGTTGCTCTCGGTGGTGTGAGAGATGAGGCGGAGATCAGAGGTCACCGCAGAACTTACATAGGTTCAATGCCCGGACGTATTATTAACGCTATTAAAACTGCGGGCTCAAACAATCCGCTAATAATTCTCGATGAGATCGATAAGCTGGGAGCTGACTATAAAGGCGATCCGTCCTCGGCCTTGCTCGAGGTTCTCGACGCTGAACAAAACAATACCTTTATGGATCATTATATAGATATCCCCTTCGATTTATCAAAGGTTTTCTTTATCACTACTGCTAATGACGCTTCAAGCATTCCCGCGCCGCTATACGACCGAATGGAAGTAATCAATATAGACAGCTATACGCGCGAGGAGAAGTTTAATATAGCAAAAAAACACCTTCTTCCTAAACAGATCAAGGAGAACGGCCTTACTCAGAAGATCGTAAAATTCAGCCCGTCAGCTATTTATTCGATAATCGATTACTATACCAGAGAGTCCGGAGTTCGTAAGCTAGAGCGTGAAATCGCGCGTGTAATACGCAAGATAGCGGTTAAATACGTAAACGGTGAGCTTGAAAGCGAAAAGATAACCGATAAAAATATCGGTGAATATCTGGGAG
>CACYDK010000117.1 GCA_902773155.1 uncultured Ruminococcus sp. | reverse complement strand
TTGCCCTTGTATTTAGCTGTGATAACAACCTTACCGACTCTTTTGGCGTATACCTTGCCGCCGTTTACACTTGCGATATCATAGTTCGAGGTGCTCCAGCTCACCTTCTTTTTCTTAGCATTTTTGAGCTTTAGCGTATAGCTGTTGCCCTTGATAAGCTTAAGCTTGGTTTTGTTGAGGGTCGGCTTTTTGGAGTTAATATATTCCTTAACCTTGTCGGTCATAAGGTTAAAGACGTTCATCTTTTCCTTGGAGGTATATTTCATATTGATGGTGTCTATTACCTTGCCGTTTGGCGCGCAGATCTCGACTGTGGGCTTTATGCCGTAAGCTACAGCCGCGTAGACTGTGTAATAGGTCGTTACCTCTCCGCTCTTTCCGATCTTCATATCAAGGCGATTTTTGTCGGTAAGACGTTTGGGAATAGTCTTGAAGCGTACTCTCCAGCCTTCGAGATCAGAATCCTCGACTATGCTCTTGGTCTTATCCTTGAACATAATGAATACGGTCTCGTTGAGTTCCTCGGCGATCCTCTTGTTGGCGTCCTCGAGAGCCTGATCGGCGTCTCGCTGAGCCTTTTTTGAGTACCACTCAAAAACAAGCTTTATCGTGCCGTTGTAGAGCTCGCCCTTGAGCTGAGAGCTGAGCTTTGATTTGAGCTTTTCGTTAAGACCGCCCTTTAGAGCCTTGGTCTGCGTATCGTTAAAGACGTAGGCGATCTCGGACTCGTTGTTCCAGAGCTGATTGGTGTAGTCGTCGACCTCCTGCTCGATAAGCGCGTTTTTCTCGCTGATGGAAAGCTCGGTATCCTCGATGATAGGCTTAAGCTTATCGCGCCATGCTCTGGGCGAGAGATAGCCCGAGCCGCCCTTTCTGTAATAGGCCTTAAACACGTCGTACCACTTTTTCTCGTTAGCGTCGAGCATATCGGAATAGCCCTTGTTGAGCGCGTAGCTGACGACCGCAAGCGAGAACGCCGCGGCAGAAGCGGCGGCGGAGCCGATCCACGCAAATCCGACGCCGGTAGCGAAGCCCATAGCTCCCTGCAGCGCGGTAGAGGCCGCCTGATAGTGCTCGCCCTTGAGAGCGTAGCGCACAGCGCTCACGTAGGAAAGCGCGAAGCCGAGGGCGCCGAGCTCGCTGGAAAGATTACCGGTTGCGATCGTGAATTTATCCGTAAAGCCAAAGGCTGAGGTAAAGTTAGCGCCCCAGTTTACCGTGTAATCAAAAAGCTGGTTTATGGCGTCAAAGCCCATTTCCAGACAGGACGTGGTCGGATTTGAGGAATTGACCGCTCCGCCCATGATCTGGATAGCGCGTTCGCCGGTTAAGCTCGGCTTCTTAGGAACCCAGCACTCGAGCACCGAGGCAATCGTCGTATTCTTTCCGATTACGCTGTTTTTGTAGACCGAGCTTATCTCGCCGACACCGTAGGGCGAGAAATGGCTGACGGCCATTGTGATCTTTTTGCCGTCGTAATCGCAGGGAACTCCCTCCCATTTGGACTTCTTCTCGTTAAAATATCCGGCTACGGGAATGTTTCCCTTTTTGACCTTGTACGGGATCTCGATAAGGGCAACGTCGGATTCTGTAACCTTTGCGTTTTTGAGCGAAAAGTCGTAGGTTTTCATCTTAGCGCTTCCGAGCTTCGGAAGGCCGCTGACCTTTTTGACCGTGGTCTTTGCGGTCTTTGTGAACATAAAGGGAGAAAAAGTTATATTCACGCCCTTGATATTCGCGGAGTTTTTCTTTTCCGAAACCTTCTTGGAGCCGAGTTTTTTCATACTGTAGCAGTTAAGCCTACACTTGTAGCTCTTTTTTTTGTACTTGGCGTAAACCAGGGTTGAGCCGGCCTTTTTCGCCTTTACCTTGCCTTTTTTTACCGAGGCGATTTTGCGGTTCTTTACGGACCACTTTACCTTTGAGGCCTTGGCGTTTTTCAGCTTCAGCTTAACGGTTTTTCCTTTTTTCAAAACAACCGATTTTTTGGAGATCGAAATCTTTTTTCCGTTTGTTTTCTTTGTTGTTTTTGTTGTTTTTTTGGTCGTTTTCTTGGTGGTTTTCTTGGTTGTTGCGTCTGATTTTTTGGTGGTTGAGGTCGATGAGCCCGAGCTACCGATAACCTTGATGTTAACTCCGTACTCGGTACTGTTCCACGTTGTCTTTATGACAACGGTACCGGCCTTTTTTCCGGTGACCTTACCGCTCGACGTAACCGAAGCGATTTTCGGGTTCTCTGAGGTCCACTTTACCGAAACCTTGTTGCCGGACGGGTCGGTGAAGTTAAGGTTCCTGCTCTGCCCCACGTTGATGCTGAGGGTGCCGAGGATTTTGACGGCCGCGTCGGCGGAAACCACTCCGGCCGAGGTCAAAACCCCGAACAGCATAACTAGAGACAGGAGAACGGAAATGAGCTTTTTGCTTTTTTTCATAAATTTTCCCTCCTGAAAAAGGATTATAGTCACAGTTATTATATCATAAGCCATAGAATAATGTTGCACAAAATTAATTAAGGAGTTTTGTGCAGAAAACACAAGAAAGGCGCGTTTCTGCGCGAAAAAACCAAAAGGGCAGACAACGCGCATGGCGATGTCTGCCCTTAGGTTAAACTTTACTTAATTATGACTCGTAGATCGGCTTGGCTTCGGGATTGGTTACAGGATTAACGTCGTAGAAGAAGAGGTGAGCGCTGTCCTTGGAAGCGTCGTCGATGATGATCCACATCTCGGTGTTGATGAAGCCCTTGCAGTCTACGGACTGTGCGGAGCCGTTGTTCGAGATGATCACGTTATAGCTGTCGTCAGAGCCGTTGGCTGTGAAGGACTTGGTGTACCAGCCGTCGGGATCGTGGTTGGCGATAGTGTCGCCCGGCCAGCTCTTGTTGGAGCAATAGTTGGAGCCGGAGTCGGCGCCGCCCTTGCTACCCCAGAGCCAGAAGGTGGGAGACCATGTCTCTGAGCCGCTGTGCTTAACGTGGAGATTTACGAACGGGGTCGTAGCGTCATAGTAGTAGTTTACTTCTACGTTTCCGTATACGGCCTTAGCTGTAGCGTCCTTGTAGGAGGCGTCGGCGTTGAGCTTATAGCCGAGGGCTGTCTGAGGAGCTACCTCTACGGTCTCGCCTACGCGGACGGAGGATACTACGGACTTGGCGATGGACTCGGTAGTGCCGGTCTTGTAATAATTTACGGTAACTGTACCTGTGGCAACGTTTACGGAGGCGATGTACTTCTGGTACATTGTGACGTCGTTTACGTCGACCGTGCCGTCCTGTGTTACGTCGGCCTTCTTAGCCTGCTCGTCGGTGAGAGTTATGGCCTTCGCTACGGCGCGCTGGAGGTAGGTTGCGTCGTTTACGTTGATCTTTCCGTCGCCGTTGAGATCCTGCTTTACGGACTCGGGAGCGTAGTAACCGAAATAGAGCTCGATAGTCTTATCGGCCTCGGTGAACGCGCCCTCGAGCTCGCCGACCTTCTTGGAGATCTCGTACTCGGCTCCAAGGTCGGGAACGTCGATCGAATAAGCGGATCCGATTTTGCCGGTGATCGTGTAGGAATCGATCGTATCGCCGGTTACGTTATTAACAGCCTTTACGCTTACAGAACCCGTACCGGTCTTTACTCCGGCAGACTCGAAGGAGGCCTTGTCGACGGCTACAACCATCGAACGAGGAGCAACGCTGAACTTGCCGTCGGAAACCTCGCTGAGCTTCTTGACGCCGGCCTGCTCGTCGTCGGCGATAACTACCCACTCCTTGACGCCGGAAACCTCGGGGATCTCATAATCCTCGAGAGCGTCGCCGGAGGCGTTTGCGATAACGAGGAGCTTGTTCCACTCGCCCGCTGTTTTGTTTGTCCATACCGCTGAGTATGTGAGAGTGTCGTTCTTTGTGCCTGAATATGTCAGATAGTTTGCGGCGGCGTCGTTAGTGTCGTCTCTTAAGGGAGAGAAGCTGTTTCTGATTTCTCTCATTCCCCTGTAGTAGGAGATGATGTCGGCGTTCTTCTGAACGAGCGACCAATCGATCTTGTTCAGGTCGGGAGAGGACGAGTAGCTGTTCTCGTCGTTGTCCTTTGAACGTCCCATTTCCTCGCCTGCCAGAACAAAGGTGATACCCTGCGACATATTGAGAAGTCCGCCGGTGAGCTTATTCTCGGCTACAAGCTTGGGATGACGTTTTCTGAAATAATCCTGGAGATTCTGAGAATCGCAGAGACGATCCCAGAGAGTCTGATTATCGTGGCAGGAAGCGTAGGTTACAGTCTGAGAAGGCTGTTTTGAATGCCAGTTACCCATCTGAGTATTGGCGAGAATACCGTATATGAGGTTCTTATAACCTGATTTGGAACCCTGTACCCAGCCTGTGTTGGTCTTTCCGAATACGCCGCCCTTGAGCGCGTCGCGCACGCCGTCGTTGAAGAATGCGACTCTTTCGCTGAGCTTGGGAGCTCCGGCCTGTGTAGCCTGAACGCCCTCGGCGCCTGTGCAGGTCTTGGAGGCAAGCGCGCAGCCGCCGCCTGTCCAGCCTTCGCCCCAGATAGTGAGTCTGGGATCGACCTTGTCGAGATCCTCGCGGATGAGATTCATTGTCTCGACATCATGCAGACCCATAAGGTCAAAACGGAAGCCGTCAACGTGGTACTCGTTTACCCAATAGAGGCAGGACTGACGCATATAGTTTCTGAACATAGCGCGCTCGGAGGCTGTCTCGTTTCCGCAGCCGGAACCGTTGTTGTAGCCTCCGTCGGCCTTCATTCGATAGTAATAGTTGGGAACTGTGCGCTCAAAGCAGGAGTCGGCGGAGTAGGTGTGGTTGTAAACAACGTCCATGATAACTCCGATACCGGCGTTATGGAGCGCCTGGATCATAGCCTTGCATTCCTTGATTCGAACGTTGCCGTCGTAGGGGTTCGAGGAGTATGAGCCCTCGGGAACGTTGTAGTTGACCGGATCGTAGCCCCAGTTGAACTGGTTGTCGGAACCGCCCTCATCAACGGAACCATAGTCGTAGAAGGGGTTGATCTGAACGGCGGTGACGCCTAACTGCTTGAGATAGTCGATACAGGTAGAGAGCTTGCCCTCGTTGTTGAGAGTTGTGCCGGTCTCTGTAAAGGCGAGGTACTTTCCGCGGTTCGCTTCGGAAACTCCGGAATTAGCGTTATAGGAGAAGTCCTTTACGTGAACCTCCCATACGAAGGCGTCTGTGGATTTATCGGTGACAACGTGCTTGTCGTTTTCCCAGCCCTCGGGGTTTGTATCGGCGAGATCGATTATCTGAGAACGCTTTCCGTTAACGCCTGTGGCTATGGAATAAACGTCCTGAGTTTCGAGATTTGTTGTTTTCTTGCCGGTTACGTTGGAGGCGATAATCGAATAGGTGTAGAACTTATTCTTTAAGTCGCCGTCGATCTTTACCGACCAGATTCCGGTAAAGGTGGACTCGTCGCCGGGAGTTTTGTACTCCTTGGTCAAGGGGGTCGTGCTGATAGTAGCGGCGCCCTCTTCGCCCGCGCTGCCGGTGGTATAAAGATTAACCCTTATATCAGAGGCGGTAGGAGCCCATACTTTAAAAGTAGTAGCTTCCTTCGTGTAGGTAGCTCCGAGGTCGCCTCCGTCGTAGGCGTACTTGTCGTCAAGTTCCTGAGCGGCGGCCGAATAATCGGTATCGACGCCGGAGGTCGACGACTTTCCGGTATCCACTGCGCCTGCGGCTATTACCGACGAAGCGATGAGCATTACACAAAGTAAAGCAGACAAAATTTTCTTTGCCATATATATTTCCTCCTTTAAAAACCTGTTTGTACAGGTGAATTTACTAAATAAAAACATCCGTTAATCGGTGCGCGCCGTCATGAATCAGCCGATATCCAGCTTGCTCATAAGCTCGCGCTTGCGGCGCCTGCGGTAAATAATTATGAAGCCAAGAGCGACTATAACTATCGCGGCGACGCCGAACACCGTTTTTAAAATATTCGCGAGCGAAACCGGGTCGTACAGACATAGCACGTTCTGCTCGGTAAGGCTGTATACTCCGGAGGCGTTTTCACTTGAGGACTTGAACGCGTAATTATCAAATTCGATCTGCGAGGTTGTGTAGGACGCGCCCTCGGCGCCTGTCAGGGTATCCTTCGAAAGCACCTTTCCGTCGGTGGACATATAGATGATGTTCACCTTGCAGGTGGGATCGTCCGTTGAGCGTTTGTTGTATTTATAAACAACCGTTTTATCCTTTTGTCCGAAAACACCGCAGCCGTTTTTAGGCAGCCTGTCAAGATTCAGCGAGTAACCGTCCACCGACGGGATACTCAGAGTTTCGTAGGGCTGTCCCATACGGTTGGTAAGGATAACGGAATTTGCTATGGATTTTTCGGTTTCGGAATCGACATAGTGGAAAGTGACCGAGGAATAGTCCCCGTCGTATTTTTCACACTCAAAGTCGCAATAGTGCATAGAATCGCTGAACGTTCCGCTGTCGCCCGTGGTCTTTTTGATGTTATAATCCATCAAAACGGAATGGATAGGTTCAACCGAGAAGCTTTCTCCGCGTTTTCCACTGAGGATATAGCTTTTAAAGACCTCGCCGTTTTCGGTGTACCTCACGGTAACTCTGCCAACGTCGTTTTTGACGTCCTTGGCGGCATAGTTATCACGGGAAACGAGTACGGCGGCGGAGTGCGCGGGAAGCTTGAGGCGCCCGTTCACGGTGCCGAGGCTCTGCATACCGGCCTGTTTCTCGTCGACAAGCTGTACAAATACGCCGTCGGGCTTGACCTCGGCTTCGCTCTCGCTGTAGTTAAAGAGCACATAAACCGTGCCGTAGACTTCATCCTCAACAGTATAGCCGAGAACTCCGTCGGGCAGGTCGGTCAGGAAATTCATATTCTTTCCGGTTTTGTGAGTTGGATCGGTAAAGGCTGAAATCCCGCGGCGGAGCTCTATAAGACCCTTGTAATAATCAGCGACGTCGCCATAGGTGTAAAGCGAGCCCCAGTCGAGCTGGTTGAGCTTTACGCCGGATTTGTAGCTGTTTTCATCGCCGTTTTTCGTTCGGCAAAACTCCTCGCCGGCGAGCATAAAGGCTGTTCCCTGAGAGGTATAGGTTATAGCTCCGGCGAGCTTGTTCATAGCGACAAGGTCGCTGTATCTGGTATAGTAATCGGATTTATCGCCCTTTACGGACTTTACGAGCTTGTCGTATAGGGTGAGGTTATCGTGGCATGAGCCGTAGGTCACGACCTGAGTAGGAGCCTTTGCCCAGCCGAGGAACTCGGAATTTTGTCCGGATATACCCTGACGCAGATTCGATTTGTTGCTTCCGGACTGGATAAAGCCCTGATCAGCTCCCGAGGTGCTGCCCTTGAGGGCGTCGCGGTAGGTGTCGTCAAAGGCGCCTATACGCCCGGAAAGCTCGGACATATTCTTTGTAGTGGCTAAAACCGTGCCGTCGTCGGCAGTGGTCTGAAGCTCCCACGGCTCGCCGTACATGAGGAGCTTTTCGCCGTCCTCGAGGGCGTCGAGCTTTGCTCTTATGCCGTTCATCGTATCAACGTCGTGAAGTCCCATAAGGTCAAAGCGGAAGCCGTCTATATGGTATTCCTCAGCCCAGTAGAGCACGGAATCGGTCATAAATTTGCGGAACATTTTGTGCTCTGAGGCGGTGTCGTTTCCGCATCCGGAGCCGTTCGAAAAGGTTCCGTCAGGGTTTCTGCGGTAGTAGTAATTGGGAACAGTTAGCTCAAAGGCCGAATTCTTCCACTTGTGAGTATGATTATAGACCACGTCCATTATTACGCCGATCCCGGCCTTATGGAGAGCCTGTATCATCTGCTTGCATTCCTTTATACGCACCGCTCCCCTGGAAGGGTCTGAGCTGTAGGAGCCCTCCGGACAGTTGTAGTTTACGGGATCGTAGCCCCAGTTAAAGTTTTTATCGCTGTCAGAGGTATCGCTCTCGTCGATGGAGCCGAAATCATAGAAGGGATTGATGTGGACGTAGTTTACGCCCATCTCCTTAAGATAATCGACGCAGGTCGAGGGAGCGTCTATTACGCTGTCTACGGTAGTTCCCGTCTCGGTAAACGCGAGGTACTTTCCGCGGTTTTTCTTGGAAACTCCGCTGGATTCGGAGGAGGAAAAGTCGCTGATCTGAACCTCCCAGATGATGGCGTCGGCAGAAGAGTCGGCGGTGACGTGGCGGTCGTTCTCCCAACCCTTGGGGTTAGTAGCCGAAAGGTCGACGACCATACTTTTTTTGCCGTTGATCCCGCAGGCCTTGGCATAAATATCGGTGGTTTCGACGGACTTTTTTCCGCGGGTGATTTTGTAGGTGTAATAAATATTCTTGAGGTCTCCGGAGATACCTGTAGACCAAACTCCGTTTTCCTTGTGATAGCTCATAGCGGAGCTTTTGAAATAAGTTTTGGAAGTACCGGTTTTATAAAGGCGCACCTCTACCCCGTCGGCTGTAGGAGCCCATACTCTGAATCTTGTTCCGCTTTTGGAATAAACCGCGCCAAGCTCGCCCGAATATACGGTTTTATCGAGCTTTCGGGCAAAATCCTCGTATTTTGAAGCGGCACTCGCGCTTATTTCGAGCGAAAAAACCGCAAAAACTATCGTAATCGCAAGCAAAAACGATATGATTCGCTTTACTCTCATAGTTACCTCATTATACAAATATTCTATTTTAATATTCTACCAAAGAGACGCTGTATTATATTTCTTATTTCGAATTATTCGCGCGACGGAAGCAGTTTACAGTGTAGAAAAAACAGCTTAAATTTCGTGCATTTTAACCAGAGATTTTTTTAGGTACGCACGGAAAAAGCGGTGTGCAATAACTTGCACAAACCTTGGCCGAGTGTATATTATGTTAATGAAAGGAAGATGGATATGGAAACAACGACATACAAGGTCAGAAAAGGAAACACGCTTTTCGGGATCGCTCAGTTCTTCGGGACTACTGTCGAAAAGATCCTTAAAGCCAACGACATCAGCGACCCAAGCGTTATCTACGTTGGCCAGGAGGTTATCGTACCGGTAGACACCGAGGAATACGCGGGGTATATTTACGTTACGAGACCCGGAGATACGCTATGGTCGATCGCGATGAAGTTTGGCACCTCGGTCGACAAGCTGGCCAAGGATAACGGAATGCTGAATCCAAATATGATTTATCCAGGCACAAGGCTTTATATAGGATAAGGAAAGCCCCGAGCGAAAACCGTTCGGGGCTTATATATCTATTAATCAAGATAATCCTTGAGCTTTTTGCTTCTGGAGGGATGACGGAGCTTTCTTAAGGCCTTGGCCTCGATCTGACGGATACGCTCACGGGTTACCTTGAACTCGGAGCCGACCTCCTCGAGCGTGCGGCTCTTGCCGTCCTCGAGTCCAAAGCGCAGGCGAAGCACCTTTGCCTCTCTGGGAGTCAGAGTAGACAGCACCTCGTCGAGCTGTTCCTTAAGCAGAGCGTGAGAGGCCTCGTCGGCCGGAGCGGGGGTATCGCTGTCGGGGATAAAATCTCCGAGATGGCTGTCCTCTTCCTCGCCTATGGGGGTTTCGAGAGAAACAGGCTCCTGGGCGACTCTTACGATTTCTCTTACCTTGTCGACCGAGATATCGAGCTTCTCCGCGATTTCCTCGGAGGTCGGCTCGTGACCCTTTTCGTGGAGGATCTGGGTGCTGACCT
>CACYDK010000116.1 GCA_902773155.1 uncultured Ruminococcus sp. | reverse complement strand
GGCAAAACAAAAGCGCCGTCACAAGACAGCGCTTAAAGCTTACTTTCAGGCTATATCCTCGAGGGAGCAGGAGCACTCGCCGATGCCGTGCTTTACTCTGTCCTCAACCTCTGAACGCTTAGCGTTATTGAAACGGTCAAGAGTTCCTACAAGATAACCGGTGATTCTTCTGATCCTCTCAAAGGGAACCATATCGTAGGTGTAATTTACGTCTACATACTCGCCGTCTACCGTAAACTCAAAGGACTTGAACTCCTTATCGGGATTTTCCTTTTTGATCTGCGCGATATACGCGTCGATTTCCTTGCGGCTCATCTCGCCGCCAATTACTTTAATGTCCATAACGACCTTCCTTTCAATCATTCTAAATCTTTATATTCAAACATTTCACACACAAATCCAATGCTCATTTTGTGGAACATAAGTATCATACCACAATATCTTGTGATTTTCAAGGAAATCTTTATGGTGTTTATTCACAAAAGTAATCGTACTAAATTGTATATAATAACTAAAATCAGAATTATTATTCTACTATAGAATTATTATCGAGATGAACATCGAGCTGATTGAAAGGAATATAAATGCCGTTTTTCTCAAGATCCTTCTTAATATTCTCGGTCAGGAAGTAATAAACCTCCCAGTAATTCTCAAAATTCGTCCAGCATCTTGCAATAACCTCAAGCGAGCTGTCCAGAAAGCGCTCCAGCCTTACAACAGGTTCGTGGTTTTCCAGAACGAGCTTGTCCGCGCGTTTCATCGTGCCGAGAATTATCTCCTTGGCCTTGTCCAGGTCGTCGTTATAACCGATGGGGACAAAAACCTGAACTCTGACTACGGGATTTGAAGTGTAGTTATTTATCTTATTTGACGTGACCTTGCTGTTGGGGATAACGACGGAGGTGTTGTCGTAGGTAGTTATGTAAGTATGCATAAGGTCGATCTTTTCAACATAGCCCTTGTAATTATCAAACTCCACAAAATCTCCCGTGACAAAGGGGCGTGAAAAAAGTATCACTACTCCGCCGGCAATATCGGATAGATTGTCCTTTAAGGCTAAGGCAAACGCCGCCGCAGCCGCCGAGAAGCCCGCGATGATTCCCGTGGTCGAGATACCGATTTCCGACAGCGCGCTTATGGTGATTATCACGTAGCAGACTATCCGTAAGCATTTTGAAAAGAATAATACAAGCGATGGATCAATTTTTGTTTTATCGAGAGATTTTTTGAAAATGCGAACCAGAAAATGGGTCGTCAACAAGCCTAATGTGATGATTATCGCACATCCCAAGAGCCCCCAGGCCGCATTGATTATATTGTCTATTACTTTATCGTCAAATTTAATGATATCCTTCATTTTCGTCACCTCAAACATATTATATATGTTTTTCTACGCGTTGTAAATCGGTATTTGGTAAATGCTTCGTATATTTTTTGTTGTTTCCAAATAAATAACCGGCTCTTCTTTGAGCCGGTTGAGCTTACATATTTGCAAGATGTCTCTGTATCGCGGTGGCGTCGTTTATATTGATTTTTCCGTCGCTGTTAAAATCGGCGTTTTCGGATTGTATTGTGCTCAGTACGGTGGTATATCCGGCCAGATACTTTTGCAGACAGGTTACGTCGTTGATATCGACCGTTCCGTCAATGTTGATATCGCCAGCGATCCGTGTGTTTTTTACTCCGTCGGTAATCGCCTTGATAACCAGAGTTCCGCCGATTTCGTCGCTTTTGACCTCCTTGTAATAATCCTTCAAATCAACCACAGAGCCGTGATAGGTTATAAAGGATTTGCCGCTTTCACAGGGCATGATATATATCATTTCCTTGGTGATCGAGCTTCTTAGCCATTCGTTGACTCCCAATCCTGTCAACGTTTTCTCGGTTTTGCCTTGATTGAGCTTTTCGTTATTGATCTCGATCCCGATCGCGCATTTTTCCTCGGGAACAGTGATGTCGTCAAGCTCGCAGCAAATATATCCTTTGTAATCGACAGTGCCCCTTTTCAGCTCCTTCCATTCGTCTTTGTTCGATACCGGAGCTCCGTTGCCGTCGAGATTAGCAAGATATACGGTATAGTCAGACCCTTCGGATATGCTCTCGAAAACTACCTTATCCAGCACGTTACCGTTTTCCGAAAAATCGAAAACGTTGAAGAAGGTCGTGCTGTCGGCGTCGTTGAATTCCAGCTCATATGTCGCGCCGTCGACCTCGTTTTGATAAAGATGATCGCTGTCTTTTATTTCTTTTATAGAATCAATACCGAAGCTGGGGCCGAAGGTTTCGTCGTTAAAGAGGTAGAAATCCTCGTATGAGATCCAAAGATAACCGCCGATATCGTTCTTTTCAGGCCCCCAGCTGTTTTTGCAAAGCCACGCGCCGTTTTCATTCGGAGTGTAGTTGCCGTCGAATTTAGCCTTGTCGTAATTGTCGTCCCAGCCGATGACCGATACGGTATGTCCCGAAATCTGAGATATTTCATCGGTTAAGCAGTAGGAGCACTGATCCTTGCTGTAGGCGCGGGAATAGGTGTTGAAATTTGCAGTTACCGCTCCGCTTTTCATAATGAGCTTTTTGATTTGCTGACGGTTTTCCTTAAAAATATAGCTAAGTCCGGTTACGACGTGGGTAGGTTTATCGCCGTCATTGACCACCGGACCGTTCCAGCTCATAAAATAGCCTATCGGGATATAGGTGTAGCCCGCGGCGAACTCGCCTCTCTGCCAACCGTTTCCGTCGGGTCTTTTGGTTCCGAACAGGTCGAGCAGCTCGGAGTTGTAGTCGCCTATGTAGAAGCCGTCTTTGAGCGCGAGAGTCTCGAACGACGAGGTAGAGGCATACGCCCAGCAGACATTCCCGATCTGCGTTTTAACGCTCGTGGTATAGCCCAAATCCTTTGAGCTGTAATAAGATGGCAGGCTTTCTGCAGGCTCACCCGCTTCCGTTATATCCTCGCCTGTTATATGAGCGCCGATCTCTGCGGCCTCAGCGGAGTACGATGTAGCGATAAATATTGATAGAATTGTGGTGATAAAAAATACAGAGAACAGTTTTTTCATATCTAAGCACCGTTTCCATAATGTCTTTAAAATTCATTATAACAATTTTCACATAGCTTGTAAAGTAGGAAAATACAGCATTTACGCTGTTTGGAGAATATAGGACAACCGCCGGTTAAAACTAAAAATATATATTATGAAAGGTCTGATCATATGGAGCGCAGAACCGACCTCGCTCTTGAGGCGAGAGAGCTCGCCGGCGACGAAGTGCAGGGAGTGGATTTTTCCCGGAGAAAGGATGCCGGAATGGAGATATCAAAGCTCAAGGTAAAAACACGGAGCGCCAGCATGGAGCTTAAGAAGGATATCGGAACATATATCACGATTGAGCTTCCGGCGCTTACGGATAATTTTCTTGCAACCGACGATAGAGTTTCGGTGATCGGGCGAGAAATACGTAGGCTTTTGCCTGTGAACGGACTCGTGCTCGTATGCGGACTCGGAAATTCGGATATTACGCCCGACGCTCTCGGGGTAAAAAGCGCTTCAGGCATACTCGCCACCCGTCATATCACCGGTGAGCTTGCGCGAAGTACCGGACTGGACGCGCTGAGACCTGTGGCAGTTTTGAGCGCCGGAGTCACCGGGAAAACCGGAATAGAGACCTTCGAGCACATTGAAAGTATCGTCAAAAAGGTCAGGCCTACCGCTGTGATCTGTATCGACGCCCTTGCCTCGCGCAGAATCAGCAGGCTGGGCTGTACGGTACAGCTGAGCGATTCGGGGATCAGCCCCGGCTCCGGGGTGCGTAATCACCGAAAAAAGATAAGCCTCGAGACCGTAGGAGTCCCCGTGATTGCCGTGGGAGTTCCCACAGTTGTCGACGCTGTCACAATGGTGCTTGATCTGCTCGATGTTGAAGATGAAAAAACCTCCGCCGACTTGAAGAACGCCCTAAGTCCGGACAACCGCTCCCTGGTCGTCACTCCAAAGGAGATCGATTTGCTTATAGACCGCGCGAGTCGTCTGATTTCTCTGTCGTTGAATTACGCACTTCAGGAGAACGTGGATATATCCCTGATCGAAGCTCTCATATAAATTGGACAATCCGCATAGGAATATATATGATGTAAAAAGCAGGTGATAGCTTGAGTCTAAAGGGAAGAATTAAAACCGCGTCAGGAATACTTCTTTCGGTAATGATCGTGTCCGTTGCAATCTATTGCGCAGCCGCCAGAGTTTCTAAGTTTTTTGACGGCGACCGCGCGGCGGTAATGTCGGCGGCTTTTACGATCTCCAAAGGAAACTACTGCGCTAAAGTAAAAGTCAATAAGCCAGAAAAAAAGAAAAAAACCGATAAAGCTTCCGTCCCGGATGATGAATCCGTAGAGACGAAACCCGCCTCCTCGGATTTTGATTCCTCCTACTACAATACCTTTTCAGCTCATAAAAGCGAGCAAACCTACCCGGTGTATACAAAGAAACTCACCGGCGGAGGAATCAAATACGAGAATTTTTACGTAAAAAACAATACGGATTATAAGATGGATATCGGAGCCGAGCTGAGGTCTGAGCTAGGCTTTTCACCGGAAAAAAACAGCGATATCCAGGTGCTTGTTTATCATACTCACACCAGCGAAAGCTATCTCGACTGCGACGTTGGCTACTATTACTCCGACTACTATCCCCGAACCTCCGACAACCGCTACAACGTGACCGCAGTAGGGGAGGAAATAGTAAAAGAGCTCAACAGACAGGGGATAGGAGCCGTTCACGACAAGACCCTGCACGACTCTACCTATACGGGAAGCTATTACAGGAGTTGCGATACGGTGGAAAAATATCTGAAAAAATACCCTTCAATAAAGGTTACTCTGGATATCCACCGCGATTCGATCGGCTCCGATACATACAAGGTAAAGCCTACCTTTACGTACAAGGGGAAAAAGGGCGCTCAAATAATGATAATGTCTGGCTACGATCCCTTCGGCGAGTATGATTTTCCAAATTGGAATTATAATCTCCGCTTCGCCTTGAGATTACAGCAGATGTGCGAGACAAAATTCAGCGGAATGACAAGGCCTCTGTACTTTGGCGAGTTCGTTTATAATATGCACATAAACACCGGTTCTCTGCTTATTGAGGTCGGAACGGACGGAAATACCCTCAGCGAGGCACGGTATTCGGGAAAATTATTGGGTAAAGCTCTCGCTCAAGTATTGCAAAATACCGCGTGATTTGATATAATCTTCTATATGATAAAATGGGTATTATGAGGTTTTATAGATGAAGAAGTCAAAAAAGCGTGTTATTATCGCGTTTATTTCTGTTTTTATAACCATTTCCGTTTTGTCTGCGGTTAGCTTTTACGCTGAGCCTGACGATATTATTGACGATCAGGTTACGGAGGAGCCTTATTATGCGGACGAAACCGACGCGCCTGTCGTAACAGAAGAACCGTATATCGAGACCGAGCCCGAAACCGAAGAGCCGTATATCGAGACCGAGCCCGAAACAGAGCCCGAAACCGAGGAGCCCTATTACGAGACGGAACCCGAGACCGAGGCTCCCTACGTCGTCGAGACTGATCCTCAGGCAGAGACTCCCGAGACAATTGACCCGGAGTACGACCTTCCTCCGGCTCCTACAGATCCCGATCCAACGGCTATCCACGTTTCTCAGGGTGACAACGGAGATCTGACCTACGGCTATGTCAGCTGGGGCTGCGTTGTTGTGGGCGTCCTTGCGGTGATCATTATGCTTGTGAGCAACAAGACCCACTACTACGGCGGAGGCGGAAAGCACCGCTACGATGAAGGCGATAAGATTACCGGTCAGAAGCGTCTTTTGAACGACGAGTTCTATAATAACAGAAAGTACAACTCGTACTACGATAAGGACACCAGAAAGTAAATGAGAATAGGAAACGTAGAAATAGGCTCAAAAGCGCTTCTCGCGCCGCTTGCCGGAATAACCGACAGGGCGTTTCGCGAGGTTTGCCGCAGCTTCGGCGCCGGTTACGCGGAAACAGAGATGGTCTCAGCCAAGGCGCTCAGCTTCGGCGATAAGAAGAGCTTCGAGCTTATGCAGCTGTCCGAAAACGAACACCCCTGCGGTATTCAGCTTTTCGGTACGGAGCCCGATGTCATCGCGTCCTCCGCTAAGCTGGCTCTTGAAGCCGGAGCCGATATCATAGATATCAATATGGGATGCCCGGCTCCAAAGATCGCCGGTAACGGAGCCGGAAGCGCCCTTATGAAAAATCCCGCGCTTTGCGGCGAGATCGTAGCGGCAGTAAAAAGCTCAGTCTCTCTGCCGCTGACGGTAAAAATCCGCAAGGGCTTCGACTCGGACTCGGTAAACGCCGTAGAGGTCGCAAAAATCTGCGAGCATAACGGCGCCGACGCTATTATTATTCACGGTCGTACGCGTCAGCAGTACTACTCGGGACAGTGCGACCTCGATATTATTAAGGCAGTAAAAAGCTCCGTCAATGTGCCGGTGATCGGCAACGGCGACGTAAGAGATATACAATCCGCCAAAAAGATGCTCGACTATACAGGCTGCGACGCCGTAATGGTCGCGCGCGCGGCTTTGGGAAATCCCTGGATCTTCCGTATACTTAACGAATATTTCGAAAAAGGAAATATAATCCGGCCTCCCGAGCCCGAGGAGAGAATGGCGGTTATGCGCTCTCACATAGAGCTTGTGTGCAAATACAAGGGTGAGCATATGGGTATGCTCCAGTCAAGAAAACAAATCGCGTGGTACCTTAAGGGCTTTCGCGGAGCGGCCGCTTTTCGCAACGAAGCGGGAAGGGTCGAAACGCTCGGGGATATGTACGGCCTAATAAGCCGCGTCCTCGCTGAAAACGTTCATTGATTCCACATATGAATTTTTAGATAAGGAGAAATCAAAATGAAAGAAATGCAAAGCATCGAAATCGTAAGACAGGCTGATCCTGAGGTAGCTCAGTGCATAGCCGATGAGCTTGCCCGTCAGCGCAGAAATCTTGAGCTCATCGCGAGCGAGAATATAGTCAGCGAGCCTGTAATGGCGGCTATGGGCAGCGTTCTTACAAACAAATACGCCGAGGGACTTCCCGGCAAGCGCTATTACGG
>CACYDK010000115.1 GCA_902773155.1 uncultured Ruminococcus sp. | reverse complement strand
TGTCGATGTAGTATCTGTATAACATTATCGCACCTCCTTACCTGTTTTTTGGGGAAAGGGGTGCGGCGAGGGTCATTCTATAGCGTTTAGATAGCCCTCTATCGCGCTCACCGTCTGGTCGTCGGTGAGCCCTGTCCGGTTGATACAGAGATGGTAGTTCTCCGTATGACCCCATTTCCTGCCTGAATAAAAATTATAATAATTCGCTCTCGACTTATCAGTCTTTGAGATAACCTGTTCCGCCTTAGCTTCCTTGATTCCTTTTTTCTCTACCGCTCTTCTAATCCTATAATCCATTTCTGCCCAGATGAAAAGGTTTACCACATCGGTTCTTTCTCTGAGTACGTAATCCGCGCATCTTCCGACAATTACGCACGGGCCGTCGTTCGCTATGTTCTTAATAATTTTGTGCTGTAAAAGGTAGAGTCTGTCGTTAACGGGAAGCTGGTCTCCGGCGTAGTTGTTGCCGAAGGAGTAAAGTCCGAGTGAAAGCGAGTAGAGAAGGCTGTTGGTAGCCTTTTCGTCCACATTGTTGAACACCTCGGGGTCAATTCCGCTTTCCTTTGCGGCCAGAGAGATAAGCTCCTTGTCGTAGCATTTCACACCTAAACGCTCCGCTAAAGCCATTCCGATCTCGCGTCCGCCGCTGCCGAATTGTCTGCCGATTGTCACAATATGCTTGCAAGCCATCACTGAACCCCCTTTTCACGGATATGGTTGGAATTATATTATATGCACAATAAACCAAAAAATCAATAGTAATCAGCATTTTTGTGAATTCTAGACAAATGGAGCCGCTCTCGTTTGTTGATTATTATGCTATAAAAGGATTATTTTAAAGAAAAAAGAAATAATCAAGTGAAAATAATACAACAAAATATATGGTGAAAAGTAATCACATATCCGTCAAATCCATTGTTTTTTGTTGACAATCAAAAGCATTACTCGGTTTCGATCGCAGTGATTTTGTTTGACGTAAACCCCAGTAAAAGAGCGAAAAAACGGCCTGTCGACATCGTTAATTATTTACCGAATAATAACGTTGACATTATTTTTTACATATTTTTGCCCGATTGACGAAAAAGGTATTGAAATTTGGCGCGTATTGAGTTAAAATAACCATAATAAGATATTTCGGAGGAATTCGTTGTTATGCGCGAGTCTAATTGCGAAAGCTTAAAGCTAGAAAATCAAATATGTTTTCCGCTTTACGCTTGTTCTAAAGAAATTATCAGGCGATATAAGCCTTATCTCGACAAGCTCGATCTGACCTATACTCAGTACATAGCTATGCTGGTTCTATGGTCGGAAAAGTCTGTAAACGTTAAGGAGCTCGGAAACAAGCTGTTTCTTGATTCGGGTACTCTGACCCCCATGCTTAAAAAAATGGAAGCCAAGGGTTATCTTACCCGCGAGCGTTCTAAGGAGGACGAGAGGAACCTTATAATCTCGATCACTCCCGAGGGCGAGGCTCTTAAGGGAGAAGCTGCGGAGGTGCCCGTACAGGTCAGGCGATGTGTAAACATCACCAGGGAAAAGTCCTTGCAGCTCTACAACATTCTGTACGAGATACTCGCCGATTTCTGATTTTGACTTTAACTAAATGAGAAGCCGTTCCAAAAGTGAACGGCTTCGTCTTTTTGCCGATAAAACTTTCCGTAAATTATTGTTGCAATTCTCTGAGTAAATGTCTATAATAACAGAGTATACACACTACAGAAAATTGTTACCGCGGAGGCGGATATGTCGCAGGATAAGATTATTGTTAAGGGCGCCAGAGAGCACAACCTAAAAAACATCGATGTTACAATACCGAGAGATAAGCTCGTCGTGATAACCGGTCTTTCCGGCTCCGGCAAAAGCTCGCTGGCCTTCGATACCATTTACGCCGAGGGTCAGCGCCGCTATGTCGAGAGCCTCAGTTCCTATGCCAGAATGTTTCTCGGGCAGTCGAACAAGCCCGACGTCGACGACATCCAGGGGCTTTCTCCGGCAATTTCTATCGACCAGAAAACCACCTCGCACAATCCGCGCTCAACAGTCGGTACCGTGACGGAGATTTACGACTACCTCCGTCTGCTTTACGCGCGCATAGGTATTCCGCACTGTCCCGTCTGCGGACGTGAAATAACCCAGCAGACCGTCGACCAGATCGTCGACAGTGTGCTCGCGCTCGAAAACGGCACAAAAATCCAGATCATGGCTCCTATAGTCCGCGGACGAAAGGGAACCCAGCAGAAGGAGTTTGAAAGAGCCCGCAAGGCCGGCTTTGTGCGCGTCCGCGCCGACGGCGAGGTTTACGATCTCTCCGAGAAAATCGAGCTTGAGAAGAACAAAAAGCACAACGTCGAGGTTATAGTCGACCGTCTTGTCGTCAAGGACGAGATACGTTCCCGCCTCGCAGATTCGGTGGAGACAGCCTGTAAGCTTACCGGAGGTCTTATAACCGTGAATGTGATCGACGGCGAGGATATGACCTTTTCGCTGAACTACGCCTGTCCCGAGCATGGCGTGAGCGTGGGCGAGCTTGTTCCCAGGATGTTCTCCTTCAACAACCCCTACGGAGCCTGCCCAAAATGCACCGGACTCGGCGTATTCCTCAAGGTCGACCCGGCGCTTGTGGTGCCGAATCCCGAGCTCAGCGTCGCACAGGGCGGCCTGAAGGGAAGCGGCTGGGCTATGGAGGGGAACTCGATCGCCGAGATGTATTTTCAGGCGCTCGCGGAAAAATACGATTTTTCGCTCGATACTCCCATCGGCGAGCTTCCCGAAAGGATCCGTAATATCCTTCTCTACGGAACAAACGGTGAGGTTCTGAGTCTGCGCCGACAAATGCCCTTCGGCGACGAGCGGATCATGAAGCGACCCTTTGAGGGAGTGGTAAACAACCTCGAGCGGCGGTTTAAGGAAACCACCAGCGCGTGGATCAAGGATGAGATACAGGGCTATATGGCGGAGATTCCATGCGACGAATGCGGAGGGCGAAGGCTCTCCAAAACCAGCCTCGGCGTTACCGTAGGCGGCTTGAATATCTCCGAATTCTGCGATATGCAGGTTGTCGAAGCCCTGGATTTTATAAAGAATTCAAGCCTTTCGGAGCGCGAGCGCTTTATAGGAAAGGCCGTGCTTAAGGAGGTCGGCAACAGGCTAAGCTTCCTTCAAAGCGTCGGACTGGGGTACCTTACTCTGTCGCGATCGAGCGGTACCCTCTCGGGCGGCGAGAGCCAGCGTATAAGGCTCGCCACACAAATCGGCTCCTCGCTCATGGGCGTTATGTACGTCCTCGACGAGCCGAGCATAGGCCTGCACCAGCGCGATAACGAAAAGCTGCTCAACACTCTAAAGCGTCTGCGCGACGTCGGCAACACCGTTATAGTGGTCGAGCACGACGAGGACACAATGTACGCCGCCGACCATATCGTTGATATCGGCCCCGGCGCCGGGATCCACGGCGGCGAGGTAGTTGCCGAGGGTACGGTCGAGGATATCAAGGCCAATGAAAAATCCATAACCGGACTCTACCTCAGCGGAGCGCGGCGCATTCCCGTTCCCGAAAAGCGCCGCAAGGGAAACGGAAAATTCCTCGAGATAAAGGGAGCCGCACAGAACAACCTCAAAAATATCGACGTTAAAATCCCTCTCGGAAAATTTGTATGTGTTACCGGAGTCTCCGGCTCCGGAAAGAGCTCGCTCATAAACGAGATCCTTTACAAGAAGCTCGCGACCGAGCTCAACCGCGCCAAAATGCGCGCAGGAAAACACCGCGCTGTAAAGGGACTTGAGCACCTTGACAAGGTTATCAACATAAATCAGAGCCCCATAGGACGTACTCCGCGAAGCAACCCCGCTACCTACACGGGAGTCTTTACCGATATCCGCAATCTTTTCGCCTCTACCTCTGAGGCAAAGATGAGGGGCTACAGCCAGAGCCGCTTCTCTTTCAACGTGAAGGGCGGCCGGTGCGAGGCCTGTCAAGGCGACGGCATAATCAAAATCGAAATGCATTTTCTCCCCGACGTTTACGTGCCCTGCGATGTCTGCAAGGGCAGACGCTACAACCACGAGACGCTCGAGGTCAAGTATAAAGGAAAATCGATCCACGACGTCCTTGAGATGACGGTCGAGGAGGGGCTTGGATTTTTCAGCTCGATCCCCAAAATCGCCCGTAAGCTTCAGACTCTCTGTGACGTTGGGCTCGGATATATAAGGATCGGCCAGCCCGCAACTACCCTCTCCGGCGGCGAGGCTCAGCGTGTAAAGCTCGCGACGGAGCTCGCAAAAAGGAGCACCGGCCGGACGATATATATTTTGGACGAGCCTACAACGGGACTTCATATCGCCGACGTTCACAAGCTTATTGAGGTTTTAAGCCAGCTTGTCGAGGCAGGCAATACCGTGGTGGTAATAGAGCACAATCTGGATTTGATCAAGGTTTCCGACCACATTATCGACCTGGGTCCGGAGGGCGGCAATGACGGCGGATCGGTCATAGCCGAGGGAACTCCCGAGCAGGTCGCCGAAACCGAAGGCTCATACACAGGACAGTATCTCAAACGAATTCTATGCAAAACGGAGTGATAATATGCCAAGCGCAAAGTATATGGCGGCGCGTATTCTGAAAATGGATTACCGCAGCCTCGTAAAAACGGCTCGAGCCGTATCAAAAAAGACAAAGAGACCCCTTCCCGCGGTGATGAAGGATATCGTTCACTGCGGAATGAAGTACCAGGCCGGCTACAACGACTATCTCGAGTTCGAGTTCTATCTCCTAAACGAGGAACAGCGCGCGACGTATCTCACCCGCGGAAAGAACAACGACATTATAAAGCGCTACAACGACAAGACCTACGAGCATTTTTTTGAGGATAAAATCGAGTTCAACAACACCTTTAAGTCCTACGTCAACCGCGAGTTTATGGACTTAAAAACCGCTTCCTTCGAGGATTTCAGGCGTTTTGTAGCCCGTAATCCTAAGATCATCGCAAAGCCCTCCGGAGGACTCGGCGGCGAGGGAGTTGACAAATACAGCGTAAAGGATTACGTTGACGTTAAAAAAATGTACGACACCATTATGGCGAACAAGCAGGATCTGATCGAGACCTTCGTGGTTCAGCACGACGAGCTCAACCGCCTCTATCCCAAGTCTGTCAACACCATGCGTATGTTCACCTTCGTAAAGGACGGCAAGGGTCATTTCCTGCAGGCGATACTTAAAATCGGAAACGGCGGAGTGGTTGACAATTTCTCGAGCGGCGGTATGTACACCTTTACCGACGATGAAGGCGTTGTGGACGTTCCGGCTATCGACAAGGCCGATATACAGTACACCGTACATCCCATAACCGGCACCGACATTATCGGCTTCAGGGTTCCGATGTTCAGGGAGGCCGTTAAGCTGGTCGAGAGAGCCGCCGAGGTTATTCCTCAGATCGCCTACGTCGGCTGGGACGTTGCTATCAGCGACAAGGGTCCCGTTATTATAGAGGGGAATTCCTTCCCCGGAGTTTTCCAGCGCCGCGCGAGCTTCTCAAAGGACAAGACCGGCGTGATCCCGAGATACAGGGAGTATATGGATATTTGACCGATTATCGAAATCGGCAGGGCGGATAAGTTGTATTTTGCATCAACTTATCCGCCTGTTGCTTATTCTCGGTCCCCAATCCTCAATTATCAATTGTTTTGTATTGATTTTTGGCAAATATAATGTTATAATTAATCAGTTATATGCTGAGTAAGTGCGGGCTTTTGTCCCGCGGAAAAGACGCCGCAAAAAGGGCGGGAAAGCGAGGGCGAGTATGGCAGGCAGATTTATTGTTATAGAGGGGCTTGACGGCTCCGGAAAGGCTACCCAGACGGAACGCCTGAAAAACACGCTCGAGAAAAGGGGAGAAAGGGTGAGAAAGCTCGCATTCCCCGATTACGACAGCCCGAGCTCGGCTCTCGTCAGGATGTATCTCGGAGGCGAATTCGGCTCCGCTCCCTCTGATGTAAACGCTTATGCGGCCTCGGCCTTCTATACGGTCGACCGTATCGCCGGCTACCTGAAATACTGGAAGGAAGATTACCTCGGCGGAAGCGTTATTCTGGCCGACCGCTATGCAACGTCCAATATTATTTACCAGATGTCCAAGCTCCCCGAGTCGGAATGGGATTCGTTTATTGATTTTCAAACCGACCTTGAATACGATAAAATCGGCGTCCCCAAGCCCGACCTCGTGATCTATCTCGATGTGGAGCCCGAGGTTTCACAGAAGCTTCTCTCCTCGAGATATGCGGGCGACGAGAGCAAAAAGGACCTGCACGAGAGCGACCTGAGTTTTCTTTTGGGCTGCAGGAAAAGCGCTCTCTACGCCGCCGAAAAACTCGGCTGGGTCATAATATCCTGCACCCGGGACGGCGAGATGAGAACAATTGAAGAAATCTCAGAGGATATTGAAAACGTAATTGCGATATGAGGTATTGATATGATTGACTTTCGAACTCCGGTAATCGAGGATCTGCCCCTGCTTCGCGAGATTAACGAAAGCTACGGAACAATGGGCTGCGACCTGAATCCGGTCAACATATATATTTGGAGAAAAAAATACGACATAAGAATCTGTGTGCGCGACGACTGCCTGTTTTTGGCGTATTTCCGCGACGACGCTCCCTGGGGCTACAGCTTTCCGATAG
>CACYDK010000114.1 GCA_902773155.1 uncultured Ruminococcus sp. | reverse complement strand
GTTATACAACATAAAATCACCCTTTCAGTAATCTTGATTACAACATATTATTATACTTTAAAACACACTATTTGTCAAAGTTTTCACAGAATTTATAAGCGTTTTCAAAAAATAATTTTTTAACTAAAGCTTCACTATAGTTTTCCCTAAGAAACATCTCATATATTTCGGCGAGATTATCGATACCGGAAATGTCGCCTGAAAGCTCACAGCCGTCTAAATCAGCTCCAAAGCACAGGCTATTTTCTCCGTTTAAGCTTAAAAAGTGTTCTGCGTGTCTTAAAATATCATAGCGAGAGGCTGATTGCAGATTATCGTTTAGAAAATACTTGTGTAGATTAAGGCCAACTACTCCTCCGCGTTTCAAAATCACAGAAAACTGTTCGTCAGTAAGATTTCGTTTTACGTTAGTTACAGCTCGTGAATTTGAATGAGTTGCAATAATCGGTTTTTCGGTATATTTAAAGATATCATACATCAATCTGTCGCTCGCATGAGATACATCCACGATGATATTATTTTTTTCGTACTCTCTCAATACCTCAATCCCGAATTTTGTTATTCCGTTGGAATGAGTGACCTCCGCTCCCGCGCCGAGCTCGTTGCGACCGTTCCATGTAAGCGTAGCGATTCTTACTCCGGCATCCTTAAACAGCTTTACATTTTCGATTTTACCGGCGAGCGGCGAAGAATTTTCTACGGTGAAAACCGCTCCCTTTCCGCCGTTTTCGGCAATATCCTTTAAGTCGGAAAAATCCCGGACAAGTCTGATACCGAACTTATCGCACTGGATTTTTAATCTTTCATAAGCCGCCTTAAAAAACGAAGTCGCCTTTTCTCCCCGTATTTCCTCCGGCGTACATATCGCAAAGCACTGTATATACGATGAAAAAAACTCAGCTTTTTTCGGAGTTATATGAAAATCAGTACAGGAAAAATCCTCGTTTTTTGTGAGCGACTCATATAAAGTATCGCAATGAAAATCAAAATACCGCATACTCGCCCTCCTGTTGGAAAGCGTTTTCGATATAATTCACACTGAGCTTTCCTTTTTGGTTGCAAATGACCTCGGCGATATCGAAGCGAGGCTGTTTTCGCGAATCATACTTCTGTAAATAAAGCGCGGCGGTCTTTATAATTTTTAATCGTTTTTTTCTGTCGACCGAAAGCGCCGGAGTTAACATCTGTCCCTCCGATCGGGTTTTTACCTCTACAAATATAATATATCGTTTGTTTTCGGCTATAATATCTATTTCACCGGTATAATTCGAATAATTCCTATTAAGAATTTTATATTTATTCTTAATCAAATATTTTGCTACTTTTTCCTCGCCCTTTTCTCCTAGTTCCTTAATGTTCATTTTTCAAGTATCTTTCCTAAAAAACTCATCCTGTGGATTTTACAAGGGCCATACTCCCGTATAGCCTCTATGTGCGCTTTTGTACCATAACCTTTGTGTTTTTCAAAACCGTATTCCGGATATTGAAGCGCGTACTCACGGCAAAGTCTGTCTCGGCTGACCTTTGCGAGAATCGAAGCAGCGGCTACTGTCATAGATTTTGAATCGCCTTTTATTATATACCTTGCGGGAATGTCGAGTTCAGGGATCCTGTTTCCGTCAATCATAACAAAGTCAGCTTTAATTCTGAGTCCCTTTACCGCGCGCCTCATTGCTAGCATCGTAGCGTTCAGGATATTAAGCTCTTCAATCTCTTCTACAGTAGCGTATGCTATCGAGTACGCAAGAGCCTCTTTTTTAATTACGTCGAACAACGCTTCTCTTTTCTTCTCCGTAAGCTTTTTGCTGTCGTTAACGCCATCTATAATATGATTTTCCGGAAGAATCACAGCTGCGGCGCATACCGGTCCGGCCAGGGGGCCTCTTCCGGCTTCGTCAACTCCGCAGATAAATTTGTATCCCATATTATGGGCTTCGTTTTCATAAAACAGCCAATCGATTCTTTCTTCGCTCATACCTTACCTCGCAGTCAATAATCCTCAGCTCGCTCGAGAGTAAGCTTTCCAAACTTCCCGTCGCGGTACTCGTCCATAACAAGATTCGCGGCTCTTTCCGTGTCAATTTCCCCTCCGGAGATAAGCATACCGCGCTTACGTCCGACGAGCTTTAATATTTCATATCCGTCTATGTCGGCTATATCGTCAGCTTTAAGCTTGAAGCGCTGAAGAAACTCTTCGGTTACATTTTTCTTCATCAGCTCCAAAAAATCCACAGCGAGTAGCTCTATATCAAGAATATTGTCCTTGATTGCTCCCGTAAACGCCAGCCTTTCCCCTACAACCTGATCGTCGAATTTCGGCCAGAGAACACCGGGCGTATCCAAAAGCTCCAAATCTTTTGATATAGTGTACCACTGGTTTCCGCGGGTAACTCCGGGTCTGTCCTCGACCTTTGCGCGGGTTTGCTTTGATATACGATTGATGAAGGAAGATTTTCCAACATTCGGAATTCCGACTATCATTATTCTGAGAATCGGGTTTTTTATCCCCTTTTTCATTTGCGCGTCAAACTTGTCCTTGAGGATCTCTCTGACGGACGGTACGAATTTATTAAGTCCGATACCCGTTTTGCAGTCGACAGGTATCGCCTTTACACCTTTGCCTGCATAATACTTTATCCAGTCCATAGTCGCCTGTTTGTCTGCCTTATCGCATTTATTTAAAAGTATCAGCTTAGGCTTTGAAATAATAAGCTGGTTTAAATCGGGATTGCTGCTGCTCACTGGGATTCTGGCGTCCAGAATCTCTACAACCAAATCAATCAGCTTTAGGCTCGACTGAATCTGGCGTTTTGTTTTTGTCATATGACCGGGAAACCATTGAAAATACTGCTTTTCGTTCATAGCAACTCCTAAAAAATGATAAAAATATCAATTGAAAAAGGCTCACATCTTTTATATGGATGCGAGCCGGTTATTTAGCCTAAAAATTTAAAATTGGAGAAGGGGAACAGCACAAAACGAGCACGACCGATAACGTCATCGACATCTATCAGTCCGATTTCACGAGAACGGCTGTCGAGCGAATCCTCACGGTTATCTCCCATTACGAAAATCTTACCCTTTGGAATAACGGAAGGAATATCTCCGGATTCGGAATGAGTTGAGCCTATAATATACGGCTCGTCAAGAACCTTGTCGTTGACCTTAACCTCACCGGTTTTGAAGTTGATGCTCAGCTTCTCTCCCTCAGTGGCGATAACACGCTTGATTATCGGCTTGGAATACTCTGCTCCGTGGCTGATTACAACGATATCGCCATCGGCGGGAGTGTACATAAAGTTGGTAATTATAACCTTATCTCCGCTGTAGAGAGTATTCTTCATTGAAGGCCCGCTTACGTCGATCAATCTGAGGAAAAAAGTGAGAATAATAACCACGACAGCAACCGCGTAAACCAGAGCCGATACCCACTCGTAAAGATTATTGGTACCATTCGATTTTTTTAGATGGATCGTCCTTGGTTCATAACTGCGGCGGCGTTTTTTGCCTTTATTTAATTCATTGCTCTCGTCCAAAGCGATATACGACTGTTCTTTATCTTCGTTGATTCTTTTAGCGCTCATATTAACACCCTGTGGCTATTTTTGCGATTTTGATACTTCTTGTGCGTTTCTGCAAAACTTTCATATAGAGTAAAAAAGGGACTTACCAGTCCCCCATTACTTAGATTAATTCCTTAACCTTGGCAGCCTTACCAACACGGTCACGGAGATAATAGAGCTTAGCTCTTCTAACCTTACCGCGGCGAATAACTTTTACGTCTTTAACGTTGGGTGAATGCAGGGGGAAAACCCTCTCTACGCCAACACCGTAGGCTACTCGTCTTACAGTGAAGGTCTCGGCAACTCCGGAACCTCTCTTGGCAATTACTGTGCCCTCGAACATCTGGATTCTTTCTCTCTGTCCCTCGCGGATGTTAACGGAAACTCTAACTGTGTCACCGATAGCAAACTGAGGAACCTCTGCCTTTACAGAAGCGGCAGCGATTGTCTTTAATGCGTCCATATTGAACCTCCTAAAAAATTTCAGATATTCTTACGCAGAGCGCAGAGGACTATCCGCTTCAAATTACGGCTTTCGCCGTTATTGAACCCCATTACAAAGCGTAACGGTATCCAAATGCTATAACATGATATCACAAATGAATTTTAATTTCAAGTGTTTTTTAAGAATATTTATCAGTTTAAGAATATTTATCAGTTTAATAGCTTTATATGCTTGAACGGCAACATAACAAGCCTTGCCTGACCGACAACATTGTCTAAATCTATAAGGCCGATTTTCTCGGAACGACTATCGAGAGAATGCTCGCGGTTATCTCCCATCACGAATATTTTTCCCTCAGGAATTACATCAGGGATTTTTTTAATCGGCTGTTCTGAAGATCTAAAGGTATGACCCTTAATATAATCCTCCTGCAGAACCTCACCGTTGACCTTAACTTCTCCGGTGTTGAAATCAATACGAAGCTTATCACCTGCTACGGCAATTACTCTCTTGATAATAGGAGCGTCGTATTCAGCACCGTGGCTGATAACAACTATATCTCCGCGTTGAGGCGTATACATAAAGTTTGTCAGCAGTAGCACATCCTGGT
>CACYDK010000113.1 GCA_902773155.1 uncultured Ruminococcus sp. | reverse complement strand
TGATACACAAGACATTAAAGCCTCAGCCACACTGTCTATGGACTGTTCCGCCTTGTTTGTTTGCCCTTTTTCGTAGTATACTATCTGGGATAAGCTCGTAGGCGCAAAGACGACCTCCGGCGAGGGTAAGGAAACCAAGTCTGTCGCGACAAATGTCAACAGCACCTCGCCCGGATATATCAGTCAGCTCAAGCTTACAGCAGCGCTGTTTATGACCTCGCAGGGAATCAAGTTTATGCAGGCCGGTTCGGAGTTTGCCCGTACAAAGCAGGGTCAGGAAAACTCCTACAACTCCGGCGATAAGATCAATATGCTCGACTGGAAGCGCGCTCAGACCTACAGCAACTCTGTAGAATACTACAAGGGTCTGCGCCAGATCCAGGAGGTTTACACCCCCTTCAACGACGACACTAACAAGTCCAAGGGAAAGATCTCGATGAAGAGCTCCAGCGGTTCTCTCATCGCTTATACTATCGATAACGCAACAGCGAACGCCTCCAAGGAATGGGGCACGGTAGCCGTTATCCTCAACAGCGGCTCCTCCCAGGCGACCGCAAACCTCGGCGCTTCCGGATGGAAGGTCGTAGCTAACGACACCCAGGCCGGCGTAAAGGCTCTCTCCGACGTTTCTGGCTCATCCTACTCCGTTCCCGGCAAGTCCGCCGCTATCCTCGTAAAGGCCGACGGCTATAAGGATCTGAGCGATCGTTTCAAGTACGGCACACTTACAACCAAGCACATCGTTAACGGCAAAGAGTACAAGACCGTAACTGCTAAGTACAGGATCGGTACAAAGTACCGCGCTCTCAAGGACGAGGAGCTCCTCATCCGCAACAACGTAACAAGTACAGACGGTACTCCCTCCGGAACCTTCTCCAGCGACACGACCGTAACCTTCAACTATGAGTCCAACGGCAAGACAATGGGAACAATAAGGGTCAACTATGTTGATCAGGATAAGAAGGAAGTTGTTCCCGGCCTGACCTACGTTCTCGAAAAGGGCGAGGCCTATAACATCCCGGTCGGCGCCGTACAGGGCTATCAGCTCGACACCGACAAGTATCCGCTCAATACCTACGGAAAGTTCTCCGGTCAGGATACTACCATCACCTTTACCTACAAGCCCATCGACGTTAAGCAGACCATCGTTCACTACAAGAACACATCCAAGTATTCCTTAGTATTCTGCTATGCTTACACCGACGACGGTAAAGAGCCTCTCGGCGCATGGAGCTCCGGTAAGACAAGTAAGGGTCTTATGACCTCCGAGGGCAACAACTGGTACAAGATCACCGTGCCGATCGCCTCCTGCCGTGTAATGTTCCACGGAAACCAGAACAACGGCGAGGGTCAGGAGCCCGGTAAGATCGAGCCCGGATATCCCGTTTCCGGCGAGGCTAAGATCGAGAACCGTGTAGTTACCTCCGAGAACACCCTCATCGTATCTCATATCGACATCGACACCGGTAAGAAGCTCAAGGAAGCCGTTCAGGAGAAGGGCGTTAAGAGCATCACCGATAAGTATACAACTAAGGAGGATACCTCCTGCGGCAGACTGGTAGCTACTCCGTACAACGCCAGCGGAACCTTCTCCTCCGGCGCTATCAACGTAGTATACCTTTACAGAAACGGCGCTGATCCGACAGAGCCCCCGACAGACGCTCCCACAGAGCCTCCTACTCAGGCTCCGACCGACGCTCCCACAAACGCTCCCACAGACGCTCCGTCAGACGGCCCCACAGGTACTCCCACAGACGCTCCGACTCAGGCGCCGACAACAGATACAGCTCCCGCCACAAGCGGCGACAGTTCTCTCCTCGGCGACTCCAACTGCGATACTCTGATCGACGTAAGAGACGTAACCTTCATCCAGCAGTACCTCGTAAACCTCGCGTTCTTCGAGGAAAAGAACCTGCGCAACTCCGATGTTGACGGCAACGGCAAGATCACTATCAAGGACGCTTCCTACATCCAGAGATATCTTGTAAAGATCGACGTTCCCTTCAAGATCGGCCAGCCGGTCGAGACTCCCGCTCCTACGGCGGCTCCCGCGGACGCTCCTACGGCGGCTCCAGCGGACACTCCGACAGCGGCTCCCGCAGACGCTCCGACAGCGGCTCCGACAGCCGCTCCCGGTCAGGAGGTAACAGAGACCCCGACAGACGCACCGGGTCCCGACCCGACAGTAGCTCCCGAGCCCGATACAGAACCCGAGACTGATCCAGAGCCCGAGACAGACGCTCCCGTCCCCGATAAGCAGCAGATAGTGTTCACTAACAACTATGGCTGGTCGGGTGACCTGACCTGTCACTACTGGTTAGGAGAGCAGACCTTCACCGAATGGCCGGGCGAGGCTATGACTAACGCCGGCTCGAACGATTACGGCGAGGAACAGTGGTCGATCGAGCTTCCGGTAGGCTGTAGCTTCGTTATCACAAACGGCGAGGTTCAGACAACCGACCTCACCTTCACCGGTTCGGAAGTAGGCTTCTATCCGCTGAAAGACAGCGCGGACGCTCCTCCGACAACCGACGCCGAAGGTCACTATGAGTGCGGTTCCTACTAATTCCATAATAAAACAGCCCGGCAGACATTGTCTGCCGGGCATTTGCATTGTCAGCTCTCAGTTTTCAGCTGAAATAAGCTCTCTTATTTCGTTTTCGGCCTCGTTTACTTCTTCCTCAAATGCTCTTGAGGATACGCGCAGGGCTCCGGCTCCGAGGATGATGAGCTGTTCCATCGCGTCAGAGGTGACAACTCTTACGCGGTGCTTTTTTGCGAGCTTATGCGAGGTCTTTTCAATGTACATATCGGCGGTTTCGGCTTCCCTTGTATATACCACGCTGATATTGTTTACGCGCTCGACCTCGCGGTGATCGCCCTTGACCTTGTACGCGTCGAATACAACGATCAGCTCGCATTTTCTGTAGCCCTGATAGTTGCATAGGATGTTTATGAGCGCGCCCCTCGCGCCGTCGATATTTTCCTCGGAGAGCTTTCGAAGCTTCTCCCACGAGAAAATTACGTTATAGCCGTCTACAAGCAGATATTCCTCGCCGTCGTAGTTTTCGGGAGCCTTGCCCTTGTAGGGCTTTTGCTCCGGCGCTGAAATACGCCGTTTGACGGAATTGGATTTGCGTTTATGGATCGAGCCGTAGGTCTGCTCAAAAATACTCACAAGCTCCTTGTCGAGTGCAAAAATGTCCTTTTGAGTCCGGTATTTCGCGAGATCCGGCTTAAGCTGTTTCGGAACATTCTCGCGCGGAGGAGTCATTGCGCTTTTTACATGCATATAGCCGCGAACCTCGTTCCATTTTATGATATGTCCCGCTCCGTGCGAGCAGAATACCGAGTCGCACGGGTTTTGGGTATCAGCGTCCGGATCATAGCCGAAGGCGGCGATTATCTCGTCCGGATTATGGCACGCCTCGTAGCCCTTGAGCGTATGGCTTAGCCGTCCTGCTCCGTGGCTGTAGCCCGCAAGCTCGCGCGAGTAGCCCCTCATCGTAGCTACGGGCGCGGTGCCCCTTATTACAGCAAAATCCCCCTTGATCTCCGGGCTTTCAAAGCTTCCGCACATCCGCTGAATGTCCGACATAGCGCGTCCGACGTTCTCCTGCGGTATTTCAAGGGTGTATTCGTAAACCGGCTCCAACAGCACAGACTTTGCCGTGCGGAGTCCCTGGCGCACCGCCCTGTAGGTCGCCTCGCGAAAGTCGCCGCCCTCCGTGTGTTTGGCGTGAGCCCTTCCGGAAACCAGGCTGATTTCCATATCGGTGATGGGCGAGCCGGTCAGGACGCCTAGGTGAGTTTTTTCGTAAAGGTGAGTGAGGATGAGCCGCTGCCAGTTTTTGTCGAGCACGTCCTCCTTGCAGTCGGTAGAAAAAACCAGTCCGCTGTCGCGCTTTCCGGGACGAAGCATAAGATGAACCTCGGCGTAGTGTCTGAGCGGTTCAAAATGACCTACGCCCTCCACCGTGTCGGAGATTGTTTCCTTGTAGATTATATTTCCCTCGCCGAAGCTGATGTCGAACCCGAAGCGTTCGCTGACGATGGAGGAGAGAACCTCGAGCTGAATATCGCCCATAAGCTGAACCTGTATCTCGCCGAGTCTCTCGTTCCACGTTACGTTGAGCTGAGGATCCTCCGCCTCGATGATCCTCAGCTTGGAGAGGGCGGTGTGAGCGTCTGTGCCTTCCGGCAGGATAACGCGGTAGGTGAGCACCGGCTCCAGCACCGGCAGCGCGGAATCCGGCTCGGCTCCAAGTCCTTCGCCGGCTTTTGTTTTCGCGAGCCCGACTACAGCGCAAACGCTTCCGGCCTCAGCCTCTGTGACGGGGGTGTATTTTTCGCCGGAGTATATTCTTATTTGATTGACCTTTTCGCCGTTTATAACGTCTTTTACCCTTAAACGGCCTCCGGTAATCTTCATATGAGTAAGCCTGTCGCCCTTGTCCTCGGATATCTTGTAGACCTTCGCCGCAAAATCCTCGGGATAAGACGGCTGAACGCAGTAGTCGGAGAGGAGGTTTAAAAACTCCGTAACTCCGTCAAGCTTAAGAGCGGAGCCGAACATACAGGGAAAGACCCTTCGTTCGGAAACCGCCTTTTTTATTTCGTCGGCTTCGATAGTTTCGTTTTCGTAGTAGGAGTTTAGAAGCTCCTCGCCGCACAGCGCGATATTCTCGTAAAGCTGATCGGCGGAAGCCGTAAAATCAACGCAACCGTCGCCCAGCTCTTCCCTGATTTCGCGCATAACGTAGTACTTGTCCGCGCCGGGTATATCCATCTTGTTCACAAAAATGAACGACGGTACGTTGTAGCGCCTGAGCAGCTTCCACAGCGTCCGGGTGTGGCTCTGTACACCGTCTGACGCGCTTATCACGAGCACCGCGTAGTCCAGAGCCTGAAGCGTACGCTCGCACTCTGCCGAGAAATCTACGTGTCCCGGGGTGTCGATAAGCGTAAACTCACAGCCGCCGCAGGTGAGCACCGCCTGCTTGGAAAATATGGTGATCCCGCGGCTCCGCTCAAGGTAGAAATTGTCGAGAAAGGCGTTCTTGTGGTCGACGCGGCCGAGTTTGGGAATACTGCCGGAGCAATACAGCATAGCCTCGGACAGCGTAGTTTTGCCCGAATCCACATGAGCGAGTATTCCCAAAGCGATCCTTTTCATATTTCATACCTTCTTTCGGATTAAGTATACCATAAGCGCGGCGAGCTGTCTATAATAAAACCCCCGAAGCCTCTGCCTCGGGGGTTGCCGGATCAATTATGCCATTTGAAAATCGTGAACGTAGCTTTTGATTGAGCGCTCGATAACCTCTTTGGCCTTAGCACAACCGAGGATCTCGGTTACAAAGGTTTGGTTGCCGTGCTCGAGCGTTTTATATACCTGGAAGAAGTGACGCATTTCCTCATACACGTGCTTTGGAAGCTCCGCTACGTCGTTGTAGCCGCTGTAGTTTGGGTCGTTGATGGGGACGGCGATGATTTTTTCATCGTTTGAGTTGCCGTCGATCATATAGAAGGCTCCGATCGGCTTGCAGTCTACGAGAGTCATCGGCTGGATCGGCTCGCTGCAAAGCACAAGAACGTCGAGCGGATCGCCGTCGTCGGCATAGGTTCTGGGTATGAAGCCGTAGTTTGCGGGGTAGTGGGTCGAGGTGAAGAGCACACGGTCAAGCTTTAGCATACCGGTTTCCTTGTCGAGCTCATACTTGTTTTTACCGCCCTTTTCGATCTCGATAACCGCGCTGAATCTCTCCGTGGTTATCCTCTTTGGGGAAATGTCGTGCCAAATATTCATTACAACGCCTCCTTTAAGCGCTTTTTTTAATTATAATTTAGGTACAGAAAAATGTCAAGAAAATTAAGTCGATATCGCACGTTTTGAGTTTAGCTTTTTTCGGATCAATACTGTCTCTCAAAGCGTCTGATCTTTTTTCCGTCGCGTTCTATTATTTCTTCGAAGTTTGACCTCGGTCTAACCCAGAGCTCCTCGTTTCCGTAAAGCGCGCGGTAGACGACTACTTCCTCGAGGGTCTCGCTGTCGCGGGCGATTCCTATAACCTCGTATTCGCCGCCCTTGAAGTGTCGGTATTTTCCGCGGCGTACGGGCTCCGGCGTAAGCTCGGGGCTCGGAGCCTCAGCGACTACGGGAGAAGCTTCTTCTTCCCCGAAATCCACTTCAAATGAGCCGTCTCCCAATACCATGATCCTCGAGGAGAACGGCTCGAGGGGAATACGAGCGTAGCCGTCGGTATCGAAGCAGTCGGATGACAGCAGATCCTTCAGCTTGCCGCCGCCGTCTGTGTTGAATTCGACGGTGAACGGCGAAGAGGCCAGGTTAAAGGCGACATAGACCGTCTGCCCCTCGCAGGAGCGCCTGTAAACAAGCTGTTCGTTGCGGATGACTGTGTTCCTGAAATCGCCGTATTTTAACGCGGAGAGAGCCTTGCGCACCCTTCCGAGCTTGCATATGTGGTCGTAAAGCCCGTAGTTGGGGTCGGGGATGTCGTTTATATCAAGACAAGGGCGGAGCTCGTAATCGCTCGTTCTTGTGCGCATGCCCTTGATCCCCCATTCGCTTCCGTAATAAATGCAGGGAACGCCGGGCATCGTGTAGAGCAGGGTGTAGATATTTTTGAGGTGTTCCTTCTCTTTGACCATACTCGCCACGCGGTTAACGTCGTGGTTGTCGGCAAAGTTAAAGGTATAAATATTGCGGTATATTCCGCCGTCGCCGAACTGGCGGTTCAGCGAGTGGGCGATCTCGAAGTAGTTGTGGTCGTTGTGACTGCTGTATATGCCCTTGTAGCACTCGTAATTCGTTACGGAGTGGAGCATATCGTCGTTGGCGATGGCGTTGTAGTTGCCGCCGACGATTTCGCCGTATAGCCAGAAATCGGGTCTCATCGAAAGGCAGACCGAGCGGAGCTGACGGAAGAAGTTGCGGTTCATAACGTCCGCCGCGTCAAGGCGAAGGCCGTCGATGCCGAACTCCTCGATCCAGTATTTGACCGCGCCGATAAGGTGATCGACCACCTGAGCGTTGTCGAGGTTGAGCTTTACAAGGTCGATATGACCTGCCCAGCCCTCGTAGCAGAAGCCGTCGTTATAGTGATTGTTGCCCCAGAAATTCAGATTCATAAACCACGAGCAATACTGAGAGCCCTCGCGGAACTGCTGAACGTCTTTGAACGCAAAGAAATCGCGGCCTACGTGGTTAAATACTCCGTCGAGTACAACGCGGATCCCGTTCTCGTGGAGCGCGTCGCATATCTTTTTAAAGGACTCATTGTCGCCGAGGCGGCAGTCGATTTTGTAGTAGTCGATTGTATCGTAGCCGTGTCGCGAGCTTTGAAAAACGGGGTTGAAAACAACGGTGTTTATGCCGAGCCGCTTGAAGTTGTCTATCCAGTCAAAAATCTTATCGAGACGGTATTCAAGCTTGCCGTCGTTTTCGCGCGGGGCTCCCGCAAATCCGAGAGGATAAATGTTGTACATTATCGCTTCTCTTGTCCAATTCATATCCAGTTTCATTACCTTTCCGCCCACAAGCTTTGTCAGTCGGGCTTATCGTGGGCTGATAATCCGATTCGGCGTTATTCTTTATTTCGAAAAACGTGTACTGAATTTACACGGAGCTTCTTGTAAAAAATTACCTTTTACATTATATCATCATTATTTCAATTGTGCAAGTTGACAAATGTAAATAATGTGGTATTATAATATTTATAGATTATTGTTAAGAATATTATTAAACGGAGATTAGTATGTTAAAGATTCAAAACAAAAGTACAAAACGCATCAGAGTCGCGCAGATCGTGTTCTTCCTTATTCAGATTTACCTTTGCACCGTTCCGTACATATGGGGCGGGGTGGTAATCCCGGGAGAGAAATCCAACTTTACGGTGTTCGATATGGTTTCGATGATCGGAGCCACTACAGGCAACGCCGAAACGGAGCAAATGCTTAATTTTCTCGGCGTGGCCTTTATCGCCTTTATAGCTTTGCCGGTTATCGCGGTTGGCTTCCAGATCTTCGACCGGTATTACAATCTTAAGAATATCGTTTCGATAATATGCTCGATACTCGGCGTTGTATTTATCATCTATTTTATCGGCGGATATCTTTGCTTTGGTTCTATGGTCGCTTTGGTTCTATATCTCCTCACCCTGTTTTTGTCGGTTATGGGGATTTTTGCCCGTTTCTTAAAGATAGAGAATACGGCGGAATAGAATTGAGCTTTTCGGCCGGTGTAGAAAATGCGGCAGAAAAAACCGAAAAAAATGTTTTTTTTAAATAAAATTTTTTATATAAATGTGGTGCATAAAAAAAGCGATAATTTTTTACATGTTGGATTTTGAGCCCTAAAAAAGTCTATTACTGCGAAAAAACCGCATAAATACTGACTTTTTCTAAAATTGCAATTTAATTTTCATAAATAACTGTATTAAAATTTATTTTGCACAATTTAATGTAAAATTTTAGATTACGTGCAATTTAATTTTTATTGCAATTTTACTTGTATAATATTGCAATTTTATCATTTACAATATAATTACGGATAAATTTTATGGAGGTGCGATTTTATGTTTACTGTAAAAAAACCGGAATCCTCTAACAAAACAATTCGCATGCCGAATGAGCTGATAAGCCAGCTTGAGCAGATTGCTGCGGAAAAGGATATCTCCTTTAATCAACTCGTTATTCAGTGTTGTAACTATGCGCTGGATAACCTGGACAAGTGAACAAATAGTTATGTATCTGACCCGCGTTTCGCGGGTCTTTTGCTTTGCCGGATAGATAAAGAGCGCACACCAGAATAATGATTTTGAGTAATGCGTTATACAATTTCCTGCCAAAAAAACAGAGGGCGCGTCGGGCGCCCTCTGAGTGTTTATAATTGTGTGTTTATAAATTGTTTAGCTTCTTCTGGGTCTTCTGTCGCCGCGGGGTCTGCGGGGACGACGCTCCTCCTCGGGGTCG
>CACYDK010000112.1 GCA_902773155.1 uncultured Ruminococcus sp. | reverse complement strand
CTCCGAAAAAGTTCAATATAACAAGGAAAACGAAAATCGCCGCCATAAGAATAAGCGCTATCGCGGAGCCTGTGTGGTTATCGCTCCAGAAAATCTTGTCGATGACGTCGCCTATCATGATGTCGTTGGTTCCGCCGAGATACTGAGCGACGAGGAAGGTGCTCGCCGACGGCACGAATACCATAGTGACGCCCGAGATGATTCCGGGAACGCTCAGCGGTATAATTATCTTGCCGATAGTGCGCACCTTATTGGCTCCGAGGTCGGAGGCGGCCTCGAGAAGCCCGGGGTCGATCTTGGCCATAACGGTGTAAAGCGGAAGGATCATAAACGGCAGATACTCGTAGACCATTCCGAGAATGACCGCTCCCTGATTTCCGAGCAGCGTCGTATGAATGCCCAGAAGGTTCAGAAGAGTGTCGATAGGGCCGTTGTTCTGCAAGAGCGTAACCCAGGCGTAAATGCGAAGCAAAAAATTCATCCACATAGGGATCATGATCACCATAGTGAGTGTATTCTGCACGCTGCGGCGCTGGCGGCTCATAAAATATCCCACCGGATAAGCCAGCACAAGGCAGATGAGCGTTGAGATAAACGCTATCCACAAGCTCCTGAGGAAAACGTCGGTATATCCGAAGGCCTTTGAAAACGACTCGACGCTGAACTGACCCGAGCGGTCGGTAAAGGCGTATACAAGGATAAGCGCGATCGGGATGAGGGTAAATATCACCATCATCGCGATATACGGGATAGAGGGTCTCTTAAGTCTCATTCTGTCCCTCCGCAAGCTCAAAGGTTGCCTTTGCAAAGTCGAATTTGAGCGGGACATAGGTTGCCACCTGCTCGTCGACGTCGCTCTGCATAAGCCACTTCTGCTCGTCAGACTCGAGAATGATCTCGTTGTGCTCGCCCTTGAAGATGACGGACTCTATGTAAACGTCGTCGATATGTCCGACTCCGTCGCCTGCTATCGAAAGCGCGTCGGGAGGAAGGGTCACGCGCACGAGGCTTCCCTCCTCAAAGTACTGATTTTCGATATCGAATTCGCTGTCCTCGAGAGAGACAGTGATCCTGCGCTCGTCCGCGTCGGACGCAACGACCCTGCAAACGAACTCGTTGTAGCTTTTCGGGAACATCTTGTTCATGATCTGAATATTGAAGGGAACGACCTTCATTCCGATCCTGTTCCCTACCTTACAGCAGTCGGTGGAGTGGATGATCCACTCGCAGCCGCCCGACATAACCGTCATCTCGTAGTGGACTCCCTTGAACACGACCTCTGTTACCTCGCCGACGAGCTTAGCCTCCTCAGGCGGAACAACCTCGATATCCTCGGGACGGATAACGATGTCGACCGGGGTGTTCATCCCGAAGCCCTTGTCGACGCATTCGAGCTCGACGCCGAGGATCTTTACGCATTTATCGCGGAGCATGATACCGTTGATTATGTTGGCCTCGCCTATAAAATCGGCTACGAAAGCGTTGACGGGCTCGTTGTAAACCTCTGTGGGGGTACCTATCTGCTCGATCACACCGTTGTTCATAACCACGACGGTGTCGCTCATCGTAAGAGCCTCCTCCTGGTCGTGGGTTACATATATAAATGTAGTATTGGTTTTTTGCTGAATCTGCTTAAGCTCCGACTGCATTATTTTTCTGAGCTTAAGGTCAAGCGCGCCTAAGGGCTCGTCGAGCAGAAGCACCTTCGGGTCGCAGACAAGTGCTCTTGCTATGGCGACGCGCTGCTGCTGGCCGCCCGAAAGCTTTGAAACCGCTCTCTTTTCGTAGCCCTTAAGGTCTACTATCGCGAGCATTTCCTTTACGCGCTTTTTTATCTCATCCTTCGGCAGTTTTTTTATCCTCATACCGAAGGCAACATTGTCAAATACGTTAAGATGAGGAAAGAGCGAGTACTTCTGAAAGACCGTGTTTACATTTCGCTTGTATGGCGGAAGACCGTTGATCTTCTTGCCGTCAAAAAAGACTTCTCCCGAGCCGGGCTCCAAAAATCCGCCGATAATACGGAGGGTCGTGGTTTTACCGCAGCCGGACGGTCCCAATATCGTAACAAATTCCTTATCTTTGATGTCCAGATTAATATGATTTAAAATCACTTCACCGTCAAACTCTACAAAAATATCCCTGAGGGATACAATCATATCGTTTTTAGCCTGTTCCATTTATCTACCCCCAACGCCGGGAAACCGGCTGAATTTCTATATATAATGAAAGCATTTCCGAGAAAAGCAGTCACGGAGAAGATTATAGTAACTTTCGGCAAAAATGTCAATCCCTTAAAAAATATATATTGTAAACTATTGGATTATTGAGAATCCCGCAGGTAAATTTACAGCAAATTTAACAAAATATTAATAACTTATTGTACAAAAAGGATATATACATCTTTTTCGGCTTTTGCTATAATATATCTGTAAAACGTGTAATTGCGTTTATCGTAATAGCGTTTATCATAGAAAGGAGTTTTGAAAAAATGAGAAAATTCAAAGCAATATTCAGTATTATTCTCGTGGCCGCGATGCTCTGCGCGTCGTTCGCCTTCGCCGCAACGGCTGACGCCGCTACCGTCGAAGTAAGCGACACCTCAGCCGAAGCGAAGCCGATGGACAACGTCGAGGACGGAGTTATCCTCCACGCTCTTTGCTGGGGCTATTCCGCGATCGAAAAGCAGATCCCGGCTATTGCCGCGGCGGGCTACACAGCAGTCCAGATCTCTCCGACTCAGCAGCCCAAGGATATGAACACCTCCACAGACGTAAGCGGTCAGTGGTGGAAGTACTACCAGCCCGTAAGCCTTTCGATAGCTAAGGAGAGCTGGTCTGGTACCGAAGCGGAGCTCAAGTCGCTCTGTAATACAGCTCACAAATACAACGTTAAGATCATCGCCGACGTCGTAGCTAACCACTTAGGCTCCGGTATGTCCGGCGACACCGACACGCCTCACCTTCTCGCTACAGACGTTAAGACCTTTGAGCCCACGCTCTATAACGGCACAGGCAAGGTTGACGGCAACCCCTATTTCCACCAGGATTTCACCAACGCCTCCGACGGCTCTAACGTTACAACAGGTATCGTTACAGGCTGCCCCGACTTAAACTCCGGCAACTCCACCGTTCAGGATCGCGTAGCAAGCCTCCTCACCTCTCTCGTTAAGGACGGCGTAGACGGCTTCCGTTTTGACGCCGCTAAGCACATCGAGACAGACACAGGCTTCTGGACAAAGGTCATCAACGCCGCTAACTCTGCCGCAGGCTCCAAGAAGCTCTTCTACTACGGCGAGATCCTCAACAAGATCGGCAACGGCCGTCCCTCCTCGGCTTACACAAGCCTCAACGGCGGAAAATACAGAATGACCGACAACGCTCAGTCATCCGCGATCCGCAAGGCTGTTACAAACAAGACGGCTTCCTCTGCTTCCAATCCCTCCTACGGTCTCTCCGGCGGAGCCTCCCACGCTGTTATCTGGGCTGAGTCCCACGATACTTACCTCGGAAACGCAGAGTCCGGCGAAAGCACAAAGAACGTATCCGACCAGGATATCGTTAAGACATGGGCTCTTATCGCAGCTCAGAAGGACGCTACTCCCCTTTACTTCTCGCGTACAGACGGTATGCAGATGGGCGGAGCAGCCGCTAACATCAACTACAAGAGCGTAGCTGTTTCGGAAGCTAACAAGTTCCACAACAACTTCTCCGGACAGTCTCAGAAGTCCGGCGACTCAGGCAATTTTGCTTATGTACAGAGAGGCGGCAAGGGTATCGTTATTGTAAACGTCAACGGTACTACAGCCGACGCTACTGTTACAGGCACAGGCCTTGCAGACGGCTCCTATAAGGATATGATCACAGGCGCTCAGTTCACAGCAACAGGCGGCACAGTTAAGGGTAAGATCGGCTCCACAGGCGTAGCCGTAGTAACTCAGGACGACGTTACTCCTTACGTTATGGCCGACAAGGAGAGCTGCACATTTGACGGCGAGTCAATAGTAGTAGGTCTCTCGCTGACAAACGCCACAAGCGGCACATATCAGCTCGACGATTATACTCCCACAACCTTCACAGGCTCTCCGAAAATCAGGATCGGTAAGGACTATAATCCCGGCGAAACAATCAAGCTCACACTCACTGCTACCGACGGCAAGAACACATCCACGGTAGTGTACAACTATACTAAGACCAAGTCCGAGTCCTCCGGAGTATACATCATTCTTCCGAAGAGCGTAGCGACCTCGGCCAGATGGACGGCTCCCTTCTACTGCTACATCTTCGATACGGATTCCGGCAACGGCAAGAAGGTAGGCGGTCAGGTTTACAACAACGCCGCATGGCCGGGCGAAGCCTTCAAGGAGGATACAAGCCTCAACGCTTATGTTTACGAGGTAAAGAAGAACTCCTGTATCTCCGCAAAGACAGTGGCTGTAGACAAAATGGGCAATGTTACAAAAGCTAACGAGCCCGTAGCCTCTAACTTTGACCTCTCCTCCTCCAAGAACGCTCACGTTATCATTTCCGATACAGCGAACTCCGCAGGCGGAAAGTCCGCGGGCAACCAGTTCCCCCAGAGCACGAGTAAGAAGACCCTCGACCTGAACGGTCAGTCCCACGAGTTCACAGGCCTCACAGACGCCTCCAAGCACTTCATCGTAACAACAAAGAAGCCCACAGCCGAGAACGTTCAGGCTACAGAGGTATCTAAGGGCAACCACGCTACAGAACCTCCCACAGAGGCTCCCACTGACGCTCCTACAGACGCTCCCACTGACGCTCCTACAAACGCTCCCACAGATGCACCGACCGACGCTCCGTCAGTCGCTCCCACAGCTCCTGTAGGCTCCGGTATGGTTTACGGCGACGTTGACCTCAACAAGGAAATCAACGTTATCGACGTTACCCTGATCCAGAAGCACATTGCCTCCATAGCTCCGCTTTCCGGCGATTCCTTAGCCGTAGCCGATACTAACGGCGACAAGCGCGTAAGCATTCAAGACGCTACTCTCGTCCAGAAGTGGCTCATCAAGATGACAGAAACAGGACTTGTAAACAAGCCCTACGCTTCCGGCGATACTCCGTCGACCGAACCCGCGACAGACGCTCCGGCGGTAACTCCCACAGCTCCCGCGACTGACGCTCCCGTAGAAGCTCCTACAGCCGCTCCGACCGACGCTCCCACTGAGACTCCCACGGAAGCTCCCACAGAGACTCCCACGGAAACTCCCACAGATCCTCCCGCAGCCGATACAATGAAGGTTTACCTCAAGACAAAGCTCACCTGGATCACTACTTACGGCTGCGATCCCTATGTATTCGACACCGCTACAGGCGAGTCCTATATGATGGTTCAGGACGTTGAGGCTTACCCGAACGTATACGTAGCCGATGTTCCCGAGTCAGTAACCGACGCGGTCATCTACCGCGCAAAGGCTCCTCAGACCGATATGGACGACGCTGAAAACGTTTATAACAAGATCCCCGTAACCTTCTCCAAGAGCGACAACTGCTACACCCTCGACGCTTATCCGGACGGCGGCTCGCCCGAAGGAACCCTTAGCGCTTATGTTGCCGAGACTCCTCCCAGCGACGACGATATGGTATCTACCATCTCCGTTCAGAATGACGCCGGTTGGACTAAGGTTTATCTCTATGGCTGGGGCGCAGGTATCCCGAACACGACAATCGAGGCCGACTCCGTAAACGGCGACGTATTCACCTTTGCCCTCCCCGAAAAGGTAGCCATCGGCACCGAGTTCTTCCTCTTTAAGGATACCGAGGGCGACGTATGGACTAATACAAAGCAGACCAAGAACCTCTCAGCTACAAAGGACACCATCTCCTTAAACTCGGTAGTTAAATAATCAAAAATCAACACTTTTCCGCCGTTCCGGATTCCGGGACGGCGGTTCTTTTTTGTCAGGAAATCGCTGCAAAAAATACAATTAAAATTAAATTTTGCACGGCCTAAAAGCTATGTCAATTTTATCTAAAAAATTCAGAACAGTTTTGTTTATAAAGGATATATCATTTCACTCAAATATTTGGTATAATTAGTTGATTAGATTTTTTGAAAGGATGATAGTATGTTCAAAAGAATTTTGACAGTTGTTCTGAGCTTATCCATCGTGGCCGCCTCGAGCCTCATTGCGATAAACGCGAACGCTGTATCAACCGACGAGGCGCAGACTGCGGCTGACGCCGGAGTAACATCGTCGGGAGCGACCCTCTCGGGTCCCTCGGATTTCTCGTGGGACAACGCGTCGGTTTACTTCCTTCTCACAGACCGTTTCAACAACGGCAACACCTCCAACGACCACTCCTACAAGCGCGGTCTTAAAAAGGACGGCTCCAAGGCCAACGGAAAAGACTGGGCTAAGTTCCACGGCGGAGACTTCGCCGGTATCACAAAGAAGATTAACGACGGTTATTTTGACGACCTCGGTGTGACGGCGCTTTGGATTTCGGCTCCTTACGAGCAGATGCACGGCTACTGCATGGGCGGTACCGGAAAAAGCTCCTCCTTCCCCCACTATTCCTATCACGGCTACTACGCTCTCGACTTCTCCACTGTAGACGCAAACTTCGGTACAGAGGCCGAGTTCGAGAAAATGGTAGACACAGCTCACGAGCACGGAATCAGGATCGTTCTTGACGTCGTTATGAACCACGTCGGCTACAACAATATGGCCGATATGTCCGAGTACAACTACGGCGTTCTCAAATCAGGCTGGGAAAACAAGTACTGGTCTGAGGAATACCTCGCCGAGGGCGGTTCCGAATACAACTACCACAACTTTATCGACTACAACGGCAACTCCAGCGCCTGGCTCAGATGGTGGGGCGCCGACTGGATTCGCGCGGGACTTCCCGGCTACAGCGAGGGAGATCAGGGCAACGACATCACAAAGAACTTAAGCTACCTCCCCGACGTCCGCACCGAGAACAGCAAATCCGTAGGCATTCCCCAGTTCCTCACCGATAAGTGGACAAAGGAAAAGACCCTCTCCAAAAAGCAGCAGGAGCTCAATACCTTCTTCTCAAAGAACGGCGGCAACAAGACCGTACGCAACTATCTCGTAGCCTGGCTTTCGGGCTGGGTAGAGAAGTACGGCGTAGACGGCTTCCGTTGCGATACCGCAAAGCACGTTGAGATGGACTCCTGGGTAGCGCTCAAAAAGCAGTGCGTAAAGAGCCTCAACAACTGGAGAAAAGCCAATCCGAAGAAGGCCGGAGCCGACTGGGACGAGGACTTCTGGATGACAGGCGAATGCTTCCCCCATTATGTTGATTACGATAACTATTACAAGTCCGGCGCGTTCGACTCTATGATCAACTTCGCGTTCAACTCCGAGTCGAAGAGCTTCGGCACAAACGTTTCCGGCGTACCCGGATCAGGTCAGATCAACAGCACCTACGCAGATTATGCCGGAAAGATAAACACGAACGACAAGTTCAACGTTCTCACCTACCTCTCCTCTCACGATACAGCTCTCTGCCGCAGCAATATGATCTATCAGGGCTCGGCGTTCCAGCTTATGCCCGGCGCGATCCAGATCTACTACGGCGACGAGTGTAACCGTCCTCTCGCCAACGCCTTTGAGGATCACAACCTCAGAAGCGATATGAACTGGAACAGCCAGGACAAGAACACACTCTCGCACTGGCAGAAGGTCGGTCAGTTCAGAAAGAACCACGTTGCCGTAGGCGCAGGAAGCCACAAGGCTCTCACAGCTTCCTCCGGTACAGCGTTCGCCCGTAACTACGACAAGAACGGTGTCAAGGACGCTATAGCCGCGGTTATCGACGCCAACAAGAACACCGAGGTTACTATCACCTTAAACGGCACCTTCGCGGACGGAACAACTGTAGTCAACGCCTACGACGGCAAAACTGCCACAGTAAGCGGCGGCAAGGTCAAGTTCAACAGCGGAGCCAACGGCACAATCCTTGTAGAAACAAGCGATAAGGTAACTCCTACAGAGCCTCCCACAGAAGCTCCGACTCAGGCTCCCACAGACGCCCCGACTCAGGCGCCCACACAGGCTCCTACAAACGCTCCGACAAACGATCCCTCACAGAACCCGACTCAGGCTCCCTCAGACGTTCCCGTTGATGACGACGAGCTTTACGGCGACTCTAACTACGACGGCGAGATCACCGTTACCGACGTGACCGCTATCCAGAAGAGCCTCGTAAGCCTTACAGAGCTTTCGCCAAAGGGAAAGGTGCTCTCCGATGTAGACGGAAACGGACGTATTGATATTAAGGACGCCACTCATATAGCCAAGTACCTGATCAAGGCCTCAGACATCGCAAAGGTAGGAAAACCGTACAGCACTAAGCCTGCCGTAACGCCCACCGAGGCTCCGACACAGGCTCCCACAGAGGCTCCGACACAGGCTCCCGAGCCCACTGAGGCTCCGACTCAGGCTCCTACAGCGGCTCCGACCGAAGCTCCCACAGAGCCTCCCACAGAGGAACCCACAGACGCTCCGATAGACGGCACTCTCGTTTACTTCAACAACAGTCAGGGTTGGGACTCTCCCCACATCTACCTCTGGAAGAGCAACTCCGATCCTGTAAACCAGAACGCCGCATGGCCGGGAGTTGCGATGGAACAGGACGATTCCGGAAAGTACTACTACGTCATCCCCTCTGACTACGATATGATGATATTCAACAACGGCAGCTCAGGCCAGACCGAAGACTTGAGCGTACCCTCCGAGAGCGGACAGTCGTACTGATTTAATAACAACGATTTTGGTCGGGAAGATTGATTCTTCCCGGCCGTTTTTTTGCTCTTTTTTACGGAGGATGTTATTTATCGAAAACAATAATTGCGTATGGAAATATTGACAAATTCGAAAAATGTTATATAATGAAAGGGAGTAGACAACAGTAAAAAATTGCGCTTAGATTTGCAATCTCACGGCGCAGGTTTTTTGGATAAGAATAAAAAGGAGGCTGATGATAATAGTATTCTTAAGAGACATTATCAAGGAACACAAGGGCTTCGGTAAGCAGATTTTTGTTCTCGCTAAAACTGAGCTCAAAAGAACATATCAGGGCGCGGCGATCGGACCGCTCTGGGCTATCGTAAAGCCGGCGTTTCAGCTCTTTGTTTACTGGTTCGCCTTTTCCATCGGCCTGAAGATCGCTCATCCGATCAAGGTAGAGCTTCACGGACATATCGAAAAATTCGAGCGCTTTCCCTTTATGCTTGTGGGACTCATCCCCTGGTTCTTTATTCAGGAGAGCATAATCAAGGGCGCCAAGGATATCCGAAGCCACAGACAGTATGTCACAAAAATCAATTTTCCGGTCTCAACTATCATGACCTTCAACTCGATCTCGAGACTTTACGTCCACCTGCTTTTGTCGGTGCTGATGTATATTTTCATCGCGTTTACCTCGGGCGTAAGCTGGTACAACCTCCAGTTCTTCCTCTATATGCCTCTTATGTTCCTGTTCTTCCTGTTTTTGTCGTGGAGCACAGCGCCGATGTGCGCGTTCAGCCCCGACCTTGAGAACGCGATAGTTTCGGTCATGGCCGGAATGTTCTGGCTCACGGGCGTTATCTACAACTCCTACGACCTTCCCGAGCCGCTCAAAACTATTATGCTCTTTAACCCGATCAACTTCTTTGTAAACGGCTACCGAAACGCCTTCCTCTACAACAGAATGTTCTTCGAGTACAAAACCGAGCTTGTTATTTTCCTATCGGAATTCATCTTCCTGTTCATTGTGGGAGTATTCAACTACAACCGTCTCAGAAAGAAAATCCCGGACGTTCTTTAAGGAGTAATAATGGCTAATTATTTTGATAATATGAACCGCGTCAAGGTCGACCGAAACTCAGACCCGATCATTAAATTCGAGAATGTTTCCAAGGCCTACACGCTCTACAAAAACGACCGCGAGCGTTTTAGGGCGCTTTTCAAAAAGCCCAAGAACCCCATCATCCACAAGGCTCTCGATAACGTTAGCTTTGAGATTTACAGCGGAGAGGCTGTAGGTCTGATGGGAGACAACGGCTGCGGAAAATCGACGATCCTCAAGCACATCACCGGAGTCACCTTCCCCGACGAGGGAAAGGTCACGGTAAACGGAATGGTCGCAGCTCTGCTCGAGCTCACGGCAGGCTTCTCCACCGATATGACAGGCCGTCAGAACATCTACCTCAAGGGCTATATTCTCGGTATGAAGGACGCGGAGATCAAGACTATCGAGGAGAACGTCGTCGAGTTCGCCGAGCTGGGCGACTACATCGACCAGCCTGTAAGAACCTACTCCAGCGGTATGAAAATGCGTCTCGGCTTCGCGATAAACGTTAACATCTCCCCCGACATCCTCGTTATCGACGAGGCTCTTGCAGTAGGAGACGCGGCGTTCAAGGCAAAATGCAAGAACAAAATACGCGAGATCATCGAGTCCGGCGTAACCGTGCTCTATGTAAGCCACAACGCCGCCTCTGTTGAGGAGCTTTGCGAGCGCTCTATTTATATGCGCAAGGGCGAGCTTATTTTTGACGGACCCACTCACGAAACCCACCTTGTGTATCTTGTGGACAAGCGCACGATGCAGATTCGCGCCCGCAAGAAAAAGGTCAAGAAGCTCAGACAGTTCATCAAGGAGCACAAGGATAAGCAGGACGTCAGCGGACAGAAGGAGCTCATCAGACGACACAAGGAAAAAATCGCGTTGCTCCGCGAGGACTTGGAAAAGTACACGCAGGAGCTCCACGATTATCGTCTGGAGCATTACGGAGCCGACGAGACAATCGAAATCGAAGGAGAGCTCGAAGGCGAGGATTAATATTAAACGATAAAGAGGTACCCCTTTTTTGGGGTGCCCCTTTAAACAAGGAAGTTTTGAAATGGAATATGAGGTAAAAAGTATCCTCGGTAAAGCCCTCTACAATGACGTTCTGAGGATCACCGACGGGGATACAGATTTCACTTTATTCAAAAACAAAACCGTGCTCATAACCGGAGCCTCAAAGCTGACCGGTTATTACGCGGTTTGTTCTTTTTTAGCGGAAAACGACCTGTACTCAAACAACGTCAGGGTCGTAGCGGTCGATTCCGACGAGAGGCTGTTTGAGCTGTACGGAAAGCTCACTTACCGTCAGGACATCGATCTGATCGTCAGCCGCGACTACTCAAACCTTACAACAAACAAGACCGACTTTGTAATACATACCGAGGATATCGACGATATCGACGGCACAAAGGCGGTGCTCAATCTGCTCGATTTTATAAGGCGAAACCGCGCAGTCGCTCTGCTTTTAAGCAAAAGCGACATATACGGCTCGGTTTATAACGGGCGCGATACGATTTTCGAGGCCGATATGGGCTACTGCGACCCGGCTGAAAAGTCCGGCCGCAGGATACAGCTCCAGCGTATGGCCGAGAGCCTCGCGCTTTCGCTCTGCAGAGACGGAGTCGATATACGCCTCGGCAGGATATGCCGCGTGTTCGGCTATAAAAAGTCCTACGCCGAGGACGGAGTTGAGGACATCCTAAGAGCCGCGATGAACGGGACGAATCTCGTTATAGATATGAAAAAGAGCCTGCCTCAGAGCTTTATTTATCCCTCGGACGCGGTCGAGGCGATTTTCCGGATAATCGAAAACGGCGAGCCCGCGCAAATCTTCAACATAGCCTCGGGATATTTTTCGAGCGACTTTCAGGTTGCCAACGAGTGCGTGAGTTTATTTTCTGATAAAGAATTAAAACTCGTGCGTCAGAATGATATCCATCCGCTCTCCCCTATGGCTCCGACTCTGCCGAAGCTCGATATAGGCAAGCTTTCTTCGCTGGGCTTCGAATCTAAAACCGACCTTCGCTCAGGGATAAAGCGGTCCTGCGAGATCATAAAGGAGGGCTGTTTATGCTGATGAAGCACATTTTATCTCCCTTTCAGTTTGACTGGGCGGCTTCGCCGAAGGAGCGGGAGCTAAAGCCGAACGTGTTTAAGAACAAGAGCGTTTTCGTCTGCGGTCACGAGCTTGCGAGAGCCTTCGCCTATACCCTTCTCACGCTGAACGATCAGATGAAGCTCGGCGCTAACGTGATCCTCTCTTCGCCCGACGAAAGGCTTCCTGAGACGGTGACAGAGGAGATTTTTCAGCGCGACGACTTCACCTACGCCGACATTTTCCACGCGGACGACGTCAGGCAGAAGGTGGATATTATCATTTACACAGGCCTTTGCGCTCACAGGTGCGACGAGTCCTTCGACAGCTTCAAGGCTGAGAGCGCCGCTCTGGAGAGCATTATGAGGCTTTCCGACATAAAAAAGGTCAGGCAGGTTTATATGCTGTCCGACAGCCGGGTTTACGGCACGGGGCAAAACAAATTCAGAGCCTTCGCCGAGAAGGAGCTCAGCTTCGTATCGCCCGACGACTTTACCGCACAGGCGCTTAGGACGCTCGAATGCGACTACCTAAAGCTTGCTTCCGACAGAAAGCTCAAGCCGCTGATTATCCGAACCGGAGTTGTGCTCGGAGGCGGAAGCGGCGTTTACAACGGTCTCGACGAGCTGTTCGACTCGGTGGCTCACGGCAGAGAATACACGGCTCACGGCTCAAGCCG
>CACYDK010000111.1 GCA_902773155.1 uncultured Ruminococcus sp. | reverse complement strand
GGGCGACTTTACGGTCGGCTTTATCGGCGGCATACGTTACCTCAATCAAATGAAACTGCTTGTAGATTGCGCTGAAACCTGCGGCTGTAAGGTTATTTTTGCCGGAGCGGCTGTAACTTCGAACGATTACAACGATATAAAGGCATATTGCGAGGGTAAGGATTTTGTAGAGTTCACAGGCAGGTATGATTATGATTCTGAGATCGCCTCGCTTTACGGACGCGTCGACTGCGTTTTTGCCGTATACGACGCCGACAATCCCAATGTTAGGATAGCTCTTCCCAATAAGCTCTACGAATCCGTGTACTGCGAGCTTCCCATTATCGTAGCAAAAGGCACATATCTCGAGGAGCTTATAAAAGAGTGGGGAGTAGGGGTCAGCGTAAGCCATAAAGACCCGTCTGATTTGGCGGACGCGCTAAAGAAACTAAAAGACGATAAAGCATATTATGATAGAATGGTTGATTGCTGCAAAAACAGCAAAAAAGAATTGGATTATGAAAGTAAGGTAAAACAGTTGAATGACGCCATAATGCCAAGGGGGGGAAAGTGTGAATGAACATTGCATTAATAAGCCGTGGTATACCTAATTCATTTTATCCGACGCATGGAATATTTGAATTAGATCAGGCTTCTGCACTTGTCAAAGCAGGTCATGATGTGAAAATGCTTGTTGTGGATATGCGTTCCATAAGAAGATGGCGTCATTGGGGTTATTCACGCGTTGACCGCGACGGTGTCGATTGCCATATCATAAGCATTCCGCTCGGTAGGGTATCTCACTCGTTATACTGTTCCATAGGCGCAAAGGCCTTAGAACGGTTGTATAATAAGGCGTATAAAAACGGAGAGAAACCCGATATTATCCATGCTCATTTTACAAGACAAGGCCGCATGGCTGCAAATCTGGCGCAAAAACACAAGCTACCGTTGGTTATCACCGAGCACTATAGCGTAATGAATCAAGAGCATATACAGCCCGACCTGCTGAAAATGGCGAAAGAAGCGTATTCAGCTGCCGACAGAGTTATTGCTGTTAGTTCAGCTTTAAAAAACAGTATTATGGAGAAAACCGGGATCGACAGTATTGTAATTCCCAATATCGTGGATACCGATATGTTCTGCCCGGCTGATAAGCCGAAAAAGAATAAGGAAATCTTTACATTTGTTTCTGCGGCACATTTTATTAAAAGGAAGCGCATGGATTTGCTTGTTTCCGCTTTTGCTGAGTTTTATAAAAAATATCCCGGCTCAAGATTGGTTGTTTTCGGAGGAGGACAGGAGGAAGATAAGATTCGTTCTCTTGTAAGCGAAAATAAGCTTGAGGATGTCGTGATTCTCAGAGGATTGGTAGGCAGAGAGGAAATTGCCGAAGAATATAAGAAATCAGACGCGTTCGCATTGCTTTCAGCGAATGAGACCTTTGGAGTTGTGTATATTGAAGCATTGGCGGCCGGAATGCCCGTTATCGCCACAAAATGCGGCGGCCCCGATGAGTTTATGTGCGAGGATTTCGGATATTACATCGACGTGGACAACAAAGAACAGGCCGTAAACGCTATGATAGGGCTTTATGAGAACTATGATAATTACTCGTCCGAAAAAATCAGCGAAACAATCCGAAAAATGTTTTCTCCCGAAGCTATATCAAAACAATTAACGGACATATATAAAAATGTAATCGAGCGTCGATTATAAACATACCATTGGTGAGGTATTAAACGTGAAAATGAAGATAGGAGGGTGCAATGAGAAATCGAATTATTGAAAAATCCAAGTTCAATATGATAGTGATGTCGGTTTTTTGTTTTTGCGCCGTTTGGGGTTCCGGGGCAATATATATAGCCTTCACCGGATTCTTACTTTCTCCGGTTCGCATTATGCTTATCCTCCTTGTTGCGGCGGGATTGATCTCTGGAACGAAGATAGTAATATCTGTCGAAACAAAAAAGGTCTACTTATTTTGGTTCCTACTGTTGGTATATGCAGGACTGTCAGTCTTTTGGGTAGCGGATCAGGAAAAATGGATCAATGGAATGATTTACCTGATAATCGGCTTTTTGATAATGGTTTTGTTTCTTGGTTTCTCAGGGATTTTGAACATTATGCGGTATTATCGCGTTGTTACCGGTATTATGTTGGCTGTTTCGTCAATCTGGGGCTGGTACGAGATGCAAACCGGCAATTATCTTTTTGTCATAAATGCCCGCTTCTTAAAAATGTATTCCTTTGTAGAAAAACGAGCTCCTGTTTTTGCTTTCGGTAATACCAACAACCTTGCTTTGTTTATTACCTTTGCTTTGCTTTTGCTTTTCCCGATGCTTTTTGACGAATCCAAGTTAAAAAAGCTAACATATATCGGACTTGCGGTATTGAGCTTTCCCATACTTCTGATGACGGATTCCCGCGCGAATGTTATCGGATTAATAATCGGTATCGCGGTTCATATGGGATTCAAAATGAAGCGCAGAATAACTAAGGCGCAAACGGTTCTGTTGTTTATGGCGCTTTCTGCGGTAATACTCTTTTTTGTTCTGTTTTGGGATAATATCAGCAATTCTCTTTATGAGTTTTTCTATTTTACGGGACAAAAGTCCAGTGAGTCCATTTCTAATATCTCTAGAACCAATTCGTTAAAAAACGCGTTTTTGATGATAATTAATTCACTGGGTTTCGGTGTTGGCTGCGGCAACAGCTCTGCAGCAGCAAATCACGTATACAACACGCTCGGAGTATATGATTTGCATAACTGGTGGCTTTTGATACTCACCGAATATGGCGCGGTGTTCGGAATAGCGTATTATGCGGTTTATTTTTCTCAGGTTAAAAAGCTGTTTAAATTCATCCGTGAAGAAGAAAACGATGACTATAAGCAAACTATGATATCCTTTGCCGCTATCGACATAGCCTTCGTGCTTTGTCTGTTGAGTCCCAGTAGCGTTGTGGCTATTGAATGGCTGTGGGTTTATTGGGGCATACGTTTTTCATGGATAAACCGGTACAGCTTATGTCTATATAATGTCGAATAATCGTATTGAGGTCAAATATGAAAATTGCAACTTTGACATTTCACAGAGCAATCAATTACGGCGCGTCACTGCAAACCTTCGCGCTTTATGATTATCTGCGAAAAAACCGCAAAGACGACTCCGTAGGAGTATTGGACTACTTGAGTCCTTTGTTTAAAAAAAGATACAGCAGAAAGATTGATTTTAGAAATCCTAAGAAAGCTGTTTATTTAATACTAACTCATCGCTCCGGAAAGAAAAAAGAATTAAAATTCAGACGTTTTCTGGAGGATAATATCAATCTGATTCCGTTTGACGAGGCCGGGACTGTAGATAAGTGCTTTGTCGGAAGCGACCAGGTTTGGAACGGAGAGATAGTTGGCTACGATAATAACTTCTTGCTGGACTTTCTCAGCGACGAAAAAAAGCTCTCGTACGCCGCCAGTATCGGCGTTACAGAGCTGTCGGATAAGGAAAAGCAATGGCTGAAAAGAACGGAAAGTTTTTACGATATCTCCGTAAGAGAATCCTCAGCGGCTGAGCTTATTAAATCAGTTACCGGCAGAGAATGTACGGTAGTTCCCGATCCGGTATTTTTACTATCCAAAAATGAATGGCAAAAGGTCGAAAAACCCGTAGATAAGCTTAAGGAACCTTTTGTATTGATATATAAATTTAACAAGGATAATCGCTTGATCGATAAAGCGGTTGCCTATGCCAAGGAACGCGGACTACGGGTCGCGATCCTCACAAATTCCGTAAAAAAACACAAGGGCTGTATCGGGCTCAATTCTATATCGCCCGACGAATTTCTGTGGCTTGTTCATAACAGCGAATGTGTGTTTACAAATTCGTTCCATGCTACCGCGTTTTCCGTCCTGTATAACAAGCCGTTTTACAGCGATATGAATACCGAGAGAAACACAAGGATGAAAGAGCTGCTTTCTCTCCTTGATCTTCAGGATCGTGAGATAATCAGATATGACGCCGCGCTTTCCGCTTCGCAAATCAATTGGGAAGCGGTCAACTCAAAGCTTAGAGAATACTGCCAAACTGGCAAGGATTTTATTGCTTCTTCACTCAAATGATCCTTAGGCGCGGACTTTAGACAGGACTGAGAATATGCTGAAAAAACTATTGAATAAATACAACGGACTGCCTGTTCAGGTGAGAGCGTCGCTTTGGTTTATGATATGCTCCTTTTTGCAAAAGGGAATATCATTTATCACAACGCCTATCTTTACCAGGCTCCTGAACAGCGCTGAATACGGCGCCTACGGAGTATATACGTCATGGGACACGATTCTTACCGTATTTATTACGTTACAGTTGTCGCTTGGCGTATATGTTCAGGGTCTTGTAAAGTTTGAAAAGGATAAAAATGTTTTTTCTTCCTCGCTTTTAGGACTTACCACAACGCTGTCCGCCTTCTGGTTTGTTGTGTTCGGAGTATTTAATTCGTTTTTTTGCGGATTATTCGAACTCAACACGCTCCAGCTTTTGTCAATTCCGGTAGATGTCTGGCTTGTCGCGGTATGTACGTTTTGGTCGACCGACCAAAGAGTCGATTACAAATACAGAAAGCTGGTTCTGGTCACTGTTGTTTCCTCGATTTTGCGTCCCTTGGCCGGAATAGCCGCAGTTATAATTTTTGACGACAAGGTAACCGCCCGCATCATAAGCACAATAGTCGTGTATGCCGCTTTATACATAGTGCTGTTTGCTATTATGATGAAAAAGGGAAAGGTCTTTTTCCATAAGAAGTACTGGAAATATGCCATAAAGTTCAATTTGCCCCTAATTCCTCATTATTTGTCTACATCAATTCTAAACGGAGCGGATCGTATCATGATCGCCAGAATGGTTGGTGAACGTGAAGCCGGTTTTTATACTTTGGCTTACTCGATTTCTCTGATAATGTCGACGCTTAGTACTGCTCTTTTAAAAACTATAGAGCCGTGGCTGTTTAAGAATATCAGAGACAAGCAACTGGGGAAATTTTCAAAGGTTTCCGAACCATCTTTTATTTTTGTAGCTGTGGTAAATCTGTTTTTAATTGTCTTGGCTCCGGAAATAATAAGAGCCTTTGCGCCTGTTGAGTATTTGGACGCGATCTGGGTTATACCCCCTGTTTCAATGAGCGTTTTCTTTACGTACATGTATACGTTTTACAGTGTATTTGAGTTTTACTACGAAAAGACGATTTACATTTCTGTAGCAACTGTTTTAGGCGCTGTATTTAATATTGCTACAAATTACATCTTTATAGGCCTTTTCGGATATCTCGCTGCCGGTTATACAACCTTATTCTGTTATATTATGTTTGCTCTCATGCATTACGTTTTTATGACAAGGATCCTGAAAAAGAATCTGAACGGGGTCAAGGTTTACAGGCTCAGAAATATACTGATTATTTCAATTTCATTTATGGCCTGCGGTTTTGCGTTAATGGCGACATATCCGTTTATGATCGTGAGATACTTGATTGTATTATTGTTGATCGCGGCGGCGATCGTGATGAGAAAAAGAATCATCGCTTATTTTAAATCCCTGGGAAGTTTAAAGAAAGAAAAGAGTAAGGAGACTGCGTAATGGATAATATGTATTGCTGTGATGAAAGGAATATACAGATAATTATTTATCTTTTGAAACAGCACGGAATAAAGAGAGTCATCGCTAGTCCCGGCGCGACCAACGCTGTTTTTGTCGCCAGCTTGCAGAATGACCCGTATTTTGAGATGTATTCTGTTGTCGATGAGCGTTCCGCTGCGTATCTGGCCTGCGGAATGGCCGAGGAAACCGGAGAGCCGGTCGTTATCTCCTGTACGGGAGCTACCGCCTCAAGAAACTATCTTCCCGGATTGACCGAGGCTTTTTACCGTAAGCTTCCCGTGCTTGCGATAACTGCCTCAATGCCCGAAACAAATATCGGTCAGCTTGCTCCGCAGATGCTTGACAGAAGAACACAGCTTAACGATATTGTTAAGCTGAGCGTTCAGGTGCCCAGAGTGAAATCCTCCGATGATGAATGGGGTTGCGCTCTGAGGATCAACGAAGCTCTGCTTGAACTGAAAAAAGACGGAGGCGGTCCGGTACATATCAATTTCGTATCTTCATACGGACACAAATATACCGCAAAAACGATCGCTCCCGTTACAGTATTCCACAGGTACACCTACGAGGACAAGCTCCCCGAAATCCAGGCGTCTAATGTTGCTGTGTTTATCGGAGCTCACTCTGAGTTTGATAAGGCCACGGAGAATGCTATCGAGCGCTTCTGCGAAAACAACAACGGAGTTGTTTTCTGCGACAGAACGAGTAACTATCACGGAAAATACAGGGTGTTCCCATCGATCGTGTGCGGACAGGAATTATTTGATTCCGCTCTTAAATCACCTGATTTGCTCGTGCATATTGGCGAGATTTCCGGTGCATATCTGAAAATCAGACCCAAAAATGTATGGAGAGTCAACTCCGACGGTGCGGTAAGGGATTATTTTAAAAAGCTTACCAACGTTTACCAGATGAGCGAGCTTCACTTCTTCTCCGAATACGCTTCTATGGGCTCAAAGAAAGAGACGTCATACTACGATGCATGGAAGAATATTTGCGATTCTGTCAGAAGCAAGATCCCCGAGCTTCCTTTTTCTAACCTTTGGATCGCTCAGCATACAATTGACAAGCTTCCCGAAAACGCGGTACTTCACGTGGGAATTCTTAATTCGCTTCGCTCGTGGAATATGTTTGAAGGCCCCAAAAGCCTTAGAAGCTACTGTAACACAGGCGGATTCGGTATAGAGGGCAATACATCGGCGTTAATAGGTGCGTCGCTATCCAATCCGAACAAGTGTTATTTCGGCGTTGTCGGAGACCTTTCCTTCTTCTATGATATGAATTCTCTTGGAATCAGACACGTTGGGAAGAATATCAGATTAATGGTTATTAACAACGGCCGCGGTATGGAAT